>NZ_JBQVPI010000009.1:208919-214664 GCF_052438155.1 Shinella sp.
TGCGGCAGGGGAAAGCGACGGCGCCGCGGCCCTTCTGGCGCTTCTTCCCGCCTCGCCGGAAGGCGCCGGTGCGGTGTTCGCCATTGCCGAACGCTATGCCAATGCCAGCGACATCGCCACGGCCGATACGCTGGTCGCCCACGGGCTGTCCCTCGATCCGCAGAACGCCGATGGCCGGCTGCTGGAGGAGGAGTTTCGATGCCGCGCCGGATTGGGCGGTAGTCAACGCCCGGGCCTGGACGATGCATTGCGTTTGGCGACAACGAGGCGTGTGCAAAAATACTCGACCGCAGCGGCGATCTCCGGCAGCGAGACGGGGAACGTCCGTTCCCTGTTCGAACTGGAGCGCCGCAAAGAGCGGCTGGGTCGCGCGGCGGCGGCGACCGCATTCAAGTATCTGTTTCAGACGTTACGCAGTGATACCTCCCTTTTGGAACCGGCTCTGGAGGCTTTGCAGGAGAATCCGACGTCAAAATTGACGCTAACCTATGCTGTCCTCGCGCTCGTGGAACGGGAGAAGGAGGGAGAGGCGCTCGATCTGATCAGAGTGGCGATCGAGCAGGAATTCGAGAGCCTTTTCAAGGATGCGCGCGGGGCTGAAAGTGGTCTCAAGCGAGTTCAGCTTTACCTTTCGCTGCTGTCGCCCTGCCTCGACGAAGCCTTCCGGCGAGCCACCCTCATCGAAGCGCCTGAATTGATCCGAAAAATCCTTCCTTCGATGAGGCAAGTGCGGGCCATCGCCTTCGATCTTTATCCGAATCAAGTTCTCGGTTTGTTCAAGGCTGTCGTCAGCATAGCGATGAAATGCGGTGACGAGGAACTCATCCACGACATGCTGGTTGAGACCGCACAACTGTCTCCCGAGGACAGCGCTCTGCAGTCGTATGTTTTGCAGGGTGCGGCGGGCTCCCCCAAATTCCTCCTCAAAAACACCGGGCGGCTGAAAGAACTGTATGTACGTCTTGATCAGAACGTCCAGGAGCGCATTATCGCGCAGGCGGCCGCGGCTGGGGAAGGCGAAGAACTGGATGTATCGAAGGGGCCGCCCGAGTTGCTCCTGCTGGAAGGCGACGAGAAAGACGTAGCCGATCTCCCGGAAGGAGCGGATGAAAGGCTCCAGGATCACCGTATTATTCGGGAGCTGCTGAACCGGCTGCCAACCAGCGAGAGACGGGATTATCTTTTTGAAAAAATTGATGGATTTTCCGAACTCGATAAGGAAAGAGCCATTTTCTCGGTCAAGGCCGGCTTGATCTTTGGGGAGCGCCGGCTTGTTGAGGCAGGCCTCGAGTTTTTCAAGGATGACGTTAACCCGACAATCGATGTTCTGAGGCTACGGTACCAGTACGCCAGAGGGTTGGGCGATCTGTCGCTTTCGGTTGCTATTATCGAGGAAATCATGGAGTGCATTTTCAAGCGCGCCCATGATCTGCAAGCATCTAGTATCGCGTCGTTGCGCTCTATTCGAGAGGAACTGGAGGAGGTTCTCTTCGTCCAGAAGTATGGGGATATCTGCGCGGAGACGACGCTTGACGTTCAGAAACTGGCAGGTGTGGTCTTTACCTTCCCGATATCGCGCTGGCGGCTCCGGAATCTTCCGCTTTTCGCTTTTGCCCAGCTGAGAAAGCGCAACGTTGCCATCGTGTCGCTGGTGGACGGGGTCATGCCGTCCGACCGCACGGGACGTCCGGAACTCGACCAGTTCGCTGGCGCCTTCACAAGATTCAAGAGATTCTACCGTGGGTGGGGCAGCGGCGAAAGTCAGGGCCTGGAAAAATGGGACCTTCGACCTGAAGAGGGAATAATGTCCTATGAAGGCTTGAACATCTTCCAGGGCTTCGTTGAAACGCTTCAAACCCAGGACAGAAGAAACACGTTCGATTTTTCCAACCCTTCGGTTCTCCGGCGGATGGAAAAATACATCAATCATGCCAGCCACCTCATTCGCGGACTGGAGGATATGGAGGACGTCTTCCGGAAGGTCGATGTTCCCATCAGGTTTATCGTAACGGATGGGCATGTCGCAACGATTCCGATCTTCCGGCAGTTCTGCCTCCTCAAGAATATCAAGAACGTCGAGGCGGTTTACATAAACAACTCTTATGAAAACTATTACTCTAACCTGTCCACTTTCGTCTCCACCAGCTTGTCGGTGAAGAACATTACCGCAACGCCCACGCTGCGCGCACCCTTCTTGGCGGTCGAGTCGGAGTTTCTGGCATGGCTGGACAGCAACCGGCACAGGAAGGACGAATGGAAGCGCCTGGCCGACAAAGCGATGACGCACGACCGCGTTCAACGCCAGACGGACAACGACGAGCGCGACGGCGTGCTCGCCCGCGTCGAGGCCGCGCGTGAAGAAGGTATCCACGTTATTGGTTTGCTGGGAAAGGTACCGGCCGACCTCGCGGTTCCCGTCGATGGCGGCCCCGCACACAAGGACATTCGGGATTGGCTCAACCACACCGTTTCGGTTGTCGGCAGCGACCCCCGAACAATGCTTTTGATCAAGCCTCATCCGCACGAACGGCGTGGGGAAATCGGAAGGTTCGTGACAGAAGAGTTCGCCGATATGATCGACGGGCCGCTCCCCTCGAACGTGATCATTCTCGGTCATCAATGGTTCAACCTCAAGGACATGAAGGAACTCATTGATCTTGGCCTCTTGTGGAATGGTACTGCTTGCATGGAGTTCGGCATGCTGGGCATTCCAGCCCTTGCCGGCGGCTGGTTCGCGCCGATTGACTATCCGGTCGGTATAAGGACGGCAGTTGATCGGGAAGAGTATGAATTCTTGCTGCGCACGCCTGGCGCGGTTACCCTTGAACCCGATGTGGGTCTGAGGTGCCAAGCTCTGATGGCGTATATGGCGTCAGAAGAGATGTCGATACCGTACCGCTACACCGCGCGGCCTGCGACAAATATCGGACTCAAGCGCTACTTCGAGTGGTTCGATGAAGACGTCGAAAACTGGCGCAAATTTGGCGATCCTCGTATCGAGAGAATTTGTGATCGCATCATGGAAGAGAAGCCGCGCGAACCTGTGCCGGAATTCATGAAGAGGGGATGGTTGGTCTGATGCACCCACAGGAAATCGTCGAGCGCCTCGCGGCTGATTGGCGCAATGCGGGCGTGGAGGCGGGAGATGTCCTGCTGCTTCACAGCAGCATCTCCCGGACGTTGCGGCGTATGCGAGAGTTTGGCGTGACCACTCCCAGCCCGGACCTGATCCTCGACAGTTTCCTGGCGGCTATAGGCGACGACGGTACGTTGCTGCTCCCGCTGTTCAATTTCGATTTCACTAAGGGAGTGCCGTTCGACATCCGTTCGACGCCGAGCCAGATGGGCGCGCTGACGGAAGTCGGGCGTTTGCGTGCGGGCGCCGTGCGGTCAGGGCACCCGATCTACTCCTTTGCCATACTCGGCCGGAGGGCCGAGGATTTCCGCGGGCTTGCCAATGTCAGCGGCTACGGTGCGGATTCACCATTTGGCGAATTGCATAGAATGGGCGGAAAGATAGGGGTTCTTGATTTGCCGGATCAGAACAGCCAGACTTTCTATCACTATGTGGAAGAGAGCCTGAGCGTCCCCTATCGCTATCGCAAGTCGTTTACCGCCCCCTATACCGGGGAAGATGGCCATGCGGGGCCGCGAACATTCGAGCTTTTTGTTCGGGATGTCGAAAATGGCGTTATGACGCATGTCGATCCAATGGGTGAGCTTCTGTGGGAGCGAGGCCTTTATCAGGGCGATAGGCCGAAGCAGGGAGCTGGATTGCGAACGATTTCGGCACCCGCAATGTATGAAATGACCGCGGCGGTTGTTGCCGGCGGTCGCGCAAAGGGCTTGTTGTATGACATCCAAAATCCGTGATTTTCATCTCGCCGAAGTGGGCGATTTCTGTCACGAACTGGCAAGAGAGCTTTTTCCAATCTGCCGCAGCCTTACCGGCCCGGGGGTTCGCGAAACGCTCGCCCATCTGAAGGCTCTGCTTCCCGACCTGACGGTACACGAAGTGGCTTCGGGGACGTCGGCCTTCGATTGGGTGGTGCCTGATGAGTGGACCATCCGAGACGCCTATATTGCCGATGAAAGTGGCGCCCGAATAGTCGATTTCCGGTCTCACAATCTCCATGTCGTCGGCTATTCAGAACCCGTCGATATTTGGGTGGACCTTGAGGAGCTGGATAAACATCTCTACTCCCTTCCCGCCCAACCCAACGCGATCCCCTATGTTACGTCGTACTACTCTCGCCGTTGGGGCTTTTGTCTTTCGCACCAGCAAAGAGAATCCCTGATGCCGGGGAAGTATCACGTTGTTGTCGATGCCGATCTGAAGCCCGGCGTTTTGAATTACGGCGAATTGATTATTCCGGGCGAGACGAAAGAAGAAATTTTCATATCGACCTATATTTGCCATCCGTCGATGGCGAATAACGAGCTTTCGGGGCCGGTGGTTGCGACGGCGCTGGCGCTTTGGGTATCGTCACTTGAGCGAAAGAAATACACATATCGTTTTGTCTTCATTCCGGAGACGATCGGATCGATCTTGTATCTCAGCAAGAATATTTCCCATCTGAAGTCGCATGTGATTGCCGGTTTCAACATCTCATGCATCGGCGATGATCGGGCATATTCGTATTTGCCGTCTCGCAATGGCAATACGTTGTCGGACAAGGCCGCTTTGCATGTTCTCAAGCACCTTGCCCCGGATTTTGCTCGGTACACATGGCTTGATCGAGGAAGTGACGAGCGTCAATATTGCGCGCCGGGTGTTGATTTGCCGATGGCAACAATCACGCGCAGCAAATATGGCGCTTATCCCGAGTATCATACCTCTCTGGACGATCTCACGCTGGTGACGCCGACCGGGCTGGCCGGCGGCTTCGAAGTGTTGAAAAAGGCGATCGAAGCGGTGGAATACAGCGCCAAATTCAAGGTTTCCGTGCTCGGCGAGCCTCAGCTTGGGCGCCGTGGACTTTATCCCACGGTGAGTGCCCGTGGCAGCGCCGACGCTGCTCGCGATATGCTGAATCTCATATCCTATTGTGACGGTGAGCGGTCGCTGCTGGAAATCGCCGATATTATCGGCGTGCCGGTCTGGGATGTGGTCAAGCTTGCGGAGCCGTTGATAGAGAATGGTTTGCTGGTGGAGCAGGCCTGACGATATCCAGGAACTTGTATGTCCCACGGGTGTTGTCGACGCGGCTTTTTAACGGCAGGTATTGTGGTGGCAAGCCGTTCGAGAGCTGGTCCTGTCGAGATTGGTTGCGGGCTCATAGGGGTAAAGCGTCGACACGAAGCGAAGAGCGGTGCCGCGCCGCCAATCGCTTGACACGCCCGGCGAACTGTTGAATGACTGCGCCTTCGCGCTGCCTTGCGGGTATGATGTGATGGTAGCTTGTCAGCTTCCCAAGGCTACTCGCAATGGCTGCATAAGCTAGTTGCAATCGCATATTTACAAATATAATCAGCAATTTAAGTGCGTTCCTGCTCGCGAATTTCCTCGGAATTTTTACCTGCAAGCACCGCAGAAATCGCACCAGTTCTCGATAGGAACGGACCTTTTGTAAGCCGAGGTTTACGAAACGGTCTCGCGCTTGGTCGTGACGAATTGCTGTGCACCCGAGTGGCACCAGGAATCGCCCAACTCGTTCCAGCGTGGTCTTGACCTTCCCCTGAACTTTCCTCCGGCAGCGATTAGAGCCTCGGCGGTTTTTGATACGCCAAATGGCGCGGTGTGAG
>NZ_JBQVPI010000010.1:0-212576 GCF_052438155.1 Shinella sp.
GGGGAGGATAGTTTGCCGGATTCCTGGGCGGCGCGGCCTGCAGCACCGTTCGATATGCCCAGGCTTCCCTTCTTTCGTCATCCTCGGGCTCGACCCGACGATCCACGCCCCGGCGGAAAACACATTATAGGCGATTGCCGCGCAAACGCTGCCTCAAATATCGAAGAACACCGTTTCCTTCTCGCCCTGCAGATGGATGTCGAAGCGGTACTCGTCCCCATCCGCCACGGCGATCAAGGTCGGCACGCGCACGCGGTGCTCGATGCGGGCCAGTACCGGGTCTTCGGCATTGGCCGCCTCCTCGTCGCCAAAATACAGGCGCGTATTGAGGCCGAGATTGATGCCGCGCGCGACGATCCAGACCGAAATGTGCGGCGCCATCGGACGGCCGTCCTTGAACGGCACGCGGCCGGGCTTGATCGTCTCGAAACGGTATTCCCCCGTCACGCCGTCGGTCGCACAGCGGCCCCAGCCGGCAAAATTCGGATCGGCGCTGCCGCGCAGTTCCGACGGGCTGTTGTAGAGGCCTGCGGCATCCGCCTGCCAGATTTCGAGCAACGCATCCTTCAGCGGCGTGCCGGTGCCGTCGAGCACGCGACCGGTGATGGTGATGCGCCGGCCGAGCGTCTTGTCGTTCACCATGGTGGCGCCGAGATCGCTCCCGTAGACGCCGCCGATGCCGGAGAAATTGGGCGTCAGGCCGATATGGACGTAAGGCCCCGCCGTCTGCGAGGCGCTTTCCTTGAGATACCCGAGCGGCTGGACCATCAGTTGCCCTCCATGCGGTTTTCAAAGAGCGTCGAGCGGCGGCCGCGCAGCACGATGTCGAACTTGTAGGCGCGCGCATCCATCGGGATCGTGTTGCCCCAGTCGAGCGCCGCGACCAGTTGCTCGATTGCCGCCTTGTCCGGGATCGTCTGCACGATGGGACATTTCCAGATCATCGGGTCGCCTTCGAAATACATCTGCGTGATCAGCCGCTGGGCAAATCCATGGCCGAAGACGGAGAAGTGGATATGCGCCGGGCGCCAGTCGTTGACGCCGTTCGGCCAGGGATAGGGGCCGGGCTTGATGGTGCGGAAAGCATAGTAGCCGTCCGCATCGGTGATGGTGCGGCCGCAGCCACCGAAATTCGGGTCGAGCGGTGCGAGATAGCTTTCCTTCTTGTGGCGGTAGCGCCCGCCGGCATTGGCCTGCCAGAACTCCAGCAGCGCGCCGGCCACCGGCCGCGCCCGCTCGTCGAGCACCCGACCATGCACGATGATGCGCTCGCCGATGGCGCTTTCGCCGGCTTTCGCGAAATTGTGGATCAGGTCGTTGTCCAGTTCGCCGAGGATCGAATGGCCGAAGACCGGCCCGGTGATTTCCGACACCGTGCCGTCGAGCGACAGCAGCGCCTTCTGCGGCGAGCGCAGCACGGAGGTCTTGTAACCGGGGGTGAGACCGGGCGGATGCCACAGCCGATCCCGCGAGAAGAAGGCGCCCGTTTCGGGCTTGCGATTGGAAAGGTCCGTCATCTCTGCCTCAAGCCGCCTTTTCCGCGTCCAACTGTTCGAAGACCTGCTTGGCGACCTTGATCGCCCGGTTGGCGGCCGGCACGCCGGCATAGATCGCCACATGCAGCAGCGCCTCGGCGATGTCGTCGCGGCTCGCCCCGGTGTTGACCGTGGCGCGCACATGCATCGCCACCTCCTCGTCATGGCCGAGTGCGGCGAGCAGCGCGATCGTCACCATGGAGCGCTCGCGCTTCGTCCAGCCCGGCCGCGACCAGACCGTGCCCCAGGCGCCTTCCGTGATCAGCTCCTGAAACGGCTGGTCGAAGTCCGTCGCGGCGGAGGAGGCGCGGTCGACATGGTTGTCGCCGAGCACCGCGCGACGGGTAACCATGCCCTGGCGATAGCGATCGGAAAAGGTATGGGCATCAGCCATGGGGCTCGTCTCCGGCAGGTAGGGTGGCGATGAAGGCGCGGATCATCTCGGTGAGGATTTCCGGCTGCTCGACGCAGGGAATATGCCCGGCATCCTTGATGACCTCGTAGCGCGCGCCGGCAATGAGCTTGGCCATCGACAGCACGACATCCGGCGGTGTCGAGCCGTCCTGGTCGCCGACGACGCACAGCGTCGGCACGGAAATGTTCTTGGTGGACTGGGTGAGGTCGGCATCGCGCAGGGCGGCACAGGTCGCGGCATAGCCGACCGCGGACTGGCGGGTCAGCATGGTGCGGTAGCCGTGATAGGCGGCATTTTCCGGGCGGCGGAAGGCCGGCGTGAACCAGCGCTCCATGACAGAATCGGCCAGGCTTTCGATGCCCTTCGTCTCGACGCTTTCGATGCGGGCGTTCCACATCTCGGCCGTGCCGATCTTGTGCGCCGTGTCGCAGAGGATGAGCGCCTTCACGAGATCCGGCCGCTTGGCTGCAAGCCCCTGCGCGATCATGCCGCCGACCGAGAGGCCGCAGATGATGGCTTTCCTGACGTCGAGCCGATCGAGCAGGGCGGCGAGATCGAGCACATGATCGTCGATCGAATAGGGCACCTGGCCGAGATCGGACAGGCCGTGGCCGCGCTTGTCATAGGTGACGATCGGGAAATCACCGGCAAGCCGGACCACGACGTCGCGCCAGATGCGGAAATCGGTGCCGAGCGAATTGGAAAAGACGATCACCGGCCGCCCGGCCGGGCCGCCGATCAGCTGGTGATGCAGGATGACGTCGTTGACGGTTGCGAATTGCACGGCTTTCTCCTCCCGTCTTTCCAGATTGATCGCTTGATCTGGTTATGTAAAATGATATTTCATGCCATTTCGTTAACTTCAGGGTTATGAAAGCCATGATCGACAGCCGTATCAAGTTCCGTCATCTGCAAACCTTTGTCGAGGTGGCGCGCCAGAAGAGCGTGATGAAGGCGGCGGACCTTCTGCATGTCAGCCAGCCTGCTGTGACCAAGACGATCCGCGAGCTGGAGGAGGTTCTGGGCGTCGCGGTCTTCGAGCGCGACGGCCGCGGCATAAAAATCACCCGCTACGGCGAGGTTTTCCTCAAACATGCAGGTGCTGCGCTGACGGCGCTGCGACAAGGCTTCGATTCCGTCTCGCAGGCGCTGTCTGGCGACGCGACACCGATCCGCATCGGGGCACTACCGACCGTCTCGACGCGCATCATGCCGAAGGCGATGCGGCTTTTCCTCGCCGAGGGGACAGGCGCGCGGATCAAGATCGTCACCGGCGAAAATGCCGTGTTGCTCGAACAGCTGCGCGTCGGCGATCTGGACCTCGTCGTCGGCCGTTTGACGGCACCGGAAAAAATGACGGGGTTTTCCTTCGAGCATCTCTATTCCGAACAGGTGGTTTTTTGCGTGCGCGCCGGCCACCCGCTGCTGTCTAGCGGCAACGCGATCTTCGCTGGACTGGACGCCTATCCGGTGCTGATGCCGACCCGCGCCTCGATCATCCGCCCCTTTGTCGAGAGCTTCCTGATCACCAACGGCATTGCCGGGCTGCCGAACCAGATCGAGACCGTCTCCGACGCCTTCGGCCGCGCCTTCGTGCGCGAAAGCGATGCGATCTGGATCATCTCCGAAGGGGTCGTCGCGGCCGACATCGCGGAGGGCAAGCTGGCCGCCTTGCCAATCGATACCAGCGGCACGAAAGGCCCGGTCGGCCTCACCATGCGCACCGACGCCGTGCCCTCCATGCCGCTCGCCATCCTCATGCAGACGATCCGCGAAGTGGCCGGGGCGGTGTCGCAGGGACATTGATCAGCCGTCGATGGATACCGGCAGGCCGTTTCGCAGCGAATGCGCGACGGTACAGACGGCCTTCGCCTTCTCGATGACAGGCCGCGGGTCCGACCCATCCAGCGTCTCGCAATCCACGCGCATCGCCGCCGACATTGCAACGAGAGGCGTGCCGCCAAGTTCGACTGTCACGGTAACCGCGATACGCCCGAGCGGCACGCCGATCTCGTGGGATGCGTATCGCAGATCGTTGCAAAAGCAGCCGCCGAGCGCCAACGCAAGCAGCTGAGCGCCGTTGAAGCCGAGCCCCGCGCCGCCGGCCTTGCCTTCCGGGCGGTCGACGACGATCGTGTGGCCGCCTGCCCAACCCATTGCGGCTTCGGTTCCTTCGACATTGCGCAATTCTACCGCAACAGCGACCATATCCCCCTCCATGGGCAAACAACCCTGCGCCAGTTTAAGACGGACAGCCCGCAGGGCAAGCGCCCCGTTGAACCGGCTCCGCAGGGCGGGTAGTTTTTGCGCATGTCCGAACTCGATTCATACCGCGCCATCATCGCCCACGCCGCCCCCGACCTCGCCGATGCGCGCATCCGGCCGCTGCCCGGCGGGTGGCATTCAAAGGCTTTCGAGGTCGATGGACGCCTCGTCTTCAAGTTCCCGCAGGGAGAACAGGCGGAAAGCGCGTTGCGGCGCGAGGCGTCGATCCTCGCCGCTGTGCGCCCGCACGTCACCATGACGGTCCCCAACCTTCGCCTGCACGAGGGGACGCCCCTCTTCTCCGAACACCGGATCGTCCCCGGGGAGCATCTGGAAACGGTACATTACGAGGCCCTGTCGGAGCCGGCGCGGCAGGCGCTGGGCACGAATCTCGCCCGCTTCTATGCCGAGTTGCACGCGCTCGACCGCGCCACCATGGCCACTGCCGGTGCCAGGCCCATCGAGCATTGGCTTGATGCCGATACGATTGCGGCCAAGGCCCTGCCGCTTCTGCCGCGGGACCTGCATGTCTTCGCGGAGGACACCCTTGCCGGCTGGCGTGCCCTGCCGCCCGATCCCCATGGCGAGACCTACGGTTTCTTCGATGGCCACGGCTGGAACATGGCCTTCGATCATGTCGCCGGACACCTCAACGGCATCTATGACTTCGCCGATTCCGGCTTCGGGCCGCTGCACCAGGATTTCATCTATTCCAACTTCATCAGCCCGGACCTGACCGCACGGATCGCCGATGGCTACGAGCGCATCACGGGTCGCACGCTCAACCGTGCCCGCATCCATCTGCTGACCGGCGTGCATCGCCTGTGGGAACTCGCGGCGTTGGCCGAAGCACCGGAGCATCACGCGACGATGATTGATTCGATCGCCGCCTGGGCCCGCCGTCAGTAGGGCAGGCCGACGTAGTTTTCCGCCAGCACCGTTTCCGCGGCGCGGGAATGGGTAAGATAGTCGAGTTCGGCTTCCTGGATCTTCTGGTCGAAATCGTTGGTCTGCGGAAACCGGTGCAGCATGCTCGTCATCCACCAGGAGAAACGCACCGCCTTCCAGACACGGGCGAGCGCCTTTGCCGAATAGCCGTCGAGCCCGCCATTCGAGCGGTCCTGATAGTGCTCCAGCAGGCCGGAGAACAGGTAATGCACGTCGCTTGCCGCCAGGTTGAGCCCCTTGGCCCCGGTCGGCGGCACGATATGGGCGGCATCGCCGACGAGGAACAGCCGGCCGAAGCGCATCGGCTCGGCGACGAAGGAGCGCAGCGGTGCTATCGACTTCTCGAAGCTCGGCCCGGTCACCATCGCCTGCGCATGGTGGGCGGGAAGCCGGCGGCGCAGCTCGTCCCAGAAGCGCTCGTCGGACCAGTCCTCGATCTTTTCGTCCAGCGCGCACTGGATATAGTAGCGGCTGCGGGTCGGCGAGCGCATGGAACAGAGCGCGAAACCGCGCGGATGGTTGGCGTAGATCAGTTCGTCGCTGACCGGCGGCACCTCGCAGAGAAGGCCAAGCCAACCGAAGGGATAGATCTTTTCGAAGGTGCGGATCGCGCCATCCGGCACCGCCTTGCGGCTTGCGCCGTGAAAGCCGTCGCAGCCGGCGATGAAATCGCAGTCGATGCGGTGCGTCACACCGTCCTTGTCGTAAGTGACATAGGGTGTTGCGCCATCGAAGCCGTGCGGCGTCACGTTTGCAGCCTCGAAGATCGTTAGCCGGCTGTCGGCTTGGCGCTGCTCCATGAGGTCACGTGTCAGCTCGGTCTGGCCATAGACCATCACGCGTTTTCCGCCGGTGAGATCGAAGAGGTCGATGCGATGATCGCGGCCATCGAAGGCGAGCGAAAAGCCGTCATGCGGCAGGCCCTCGGCATGCATGCGCGCGCCGACGCCCGCCCTGTCCATCAGACCCACCGTGCCCTCCTCCAGCACGCCGGCCCGCACGCGGCCGAGGATGTGCACGCGACTCGATCGGTCGAGGATGACGGTCTCGATGCCGGCATTGCCGAGCAGCTGGCCAAGCAGCAGACCCGACGGCCCCGAACCGATGATGACGACCTGAACGCGCATGCTGTCCTCCGAAACTGGCATTTCGCAAAGTGTCGGCGAGATGGGTGGTTCCGGGCAATGGACGGATCAGCCCTCGACTTGTACAAATCAAACATTGCAAACCGGCGGCACCGACATGAACAGGCCCGTTCCGACCTATGATCTCTACGGCGAAAGAACGGGAAATCCGCCGGATTTCTGGTTGCACTGCGAAACGATCCCGTCGCGCAGCAGCCTGCATCGCTACGAAATCGGCCTGCACCGGCACGAGAGTTTTTTCCAGATCCTGTACATTTCCGCCGGATCGGGCGATGCGCTGTTCGGGGCCAGGCGGCTGACATTGCGCCCGCCGGCCATCGTCTCCGTGCCGCCGGCCGTCAACCACGGGTTCCGCTTTTCTCCCGATATCGACGGCTATGTCTTCACCATGCTCGCCTCACACGGGCGGCTTGCCGGCGAGGCGGCGCGTTTTGCCGCGGAACCGCGCGTCACCGCGCTCGACGCCGCCGATCCGGACGGCGCCTTCCTGATCGCGACGCTGGAGCGGCTGGCAGCAGAGTGGGCGAGCCGGCGCAGCGGGCGCACGGATCTGATGGAGGCCTATCTCGTTTCGACGCTGACGCTGACGGCGCGGCTGTGGGCCTGCGACAATCCGACCGAGGGCATCGGCGAGACGGTGCGCCGCATGGAGCATCTCAACGGCCTGATCCAGCAGCATTTCCGCAGCCAGAAGCCAGCGAATTTCTACGCCCAGCAGCTTGGTGTGTCGTCGACGCATCTCAACCGCATCGTCAAGGCCGCGACGGGCCTGACGGCGCACGCCTATATCGGCCGAAAACTGGTCGACGAGGCGAAGCGCGAGCTCGTCTTCACCGAAAGGCCGGCGCAGGAGATCGGCCTGCGCCTCGGCTTTGCCGATCCGGCGTATTTCTCACGTTTCTTCCTGCGCGAGACCGGCGAGACGCCGCGCGCCTGGCGGCTCGCCGAACGGGCGCGGCTCGCCGCTCAGTCGTCGGCGTAACGCTCTTCCATCCAGGGATCGCCGCGCATGTGATAACCATTGCGCTCCCAGAAGCCGGCCTGGTCGCCGGGCAGGAAATCGATGCGCGTCAGCCACTTGGCGCTCTTCCAGAAATACAGATGCGGCACGACGAGGCGCATCGGGCCGCCATGCTCGGCCGTCAGCGGCTGGCCTTCCCAATGGGTGGCGAGAATGGCGTCCTCGACGGCGAAATCGGCCAGCGGCAGGTTCGTCGTATAGCCGTCATAGCTCGTCAGCATGACGAAATTCGCTTGCGACCGCGGCATGACGAGATCGAGCAGATCGCGGGTGGCAACGCCCTCCCAGCGGTTGTCGTAGCGCGACCAGGTCGTCACGCAATGAATGTCGGACAGCTTTTGGCTTTGCGGCAGCGCCAGAAAATCCGCCCAGCCAAAGGACATCGGGTTTTCCGCGCCACCCTTCACGTCGAGCCGCCAACTTTCCGGACGGATCACCGGTTGCTGGCCGAGATCGAGCACCGGCCAGTTCTTGACCAGGTGCTGGCCGGGCGGCAGGCGGTCGGTTTCCGGCCTCGACATGCGGCCTGTCAGGAATTTTCCCTGGTCCGCCCATTGGCGTTTCGTGCGGGTAAGCTTGCTGTCGTCGTCGCGCATGGCGGTCTCCTGCTGCAGTGCAATAGGTGGGATCGCCGCCTGTCGTCTGTCAAGGTCGGCTCAGGCCAGCACCTGCCGGAGTGCCGCCTGCACCTCGCGCATCGCCGGCAGGTAGCGCTCGACCATCTCGCCTGCCGCCGCATGGGCCGCCGGTGCGCCGATATTGAGCGCCGCCACCACCCGGCCGCGGGCATTTTCCAGCGGCAACGCGATGGAGCAGAGGCCGATTTCCAGCTCCTGGTCGATCACCGCAAACCCCTGCCGGCGCACGCGGGCGAACTCTTCCATCAGCACGTCGGGATCGGTCTTGGTGAAGGGCGTGTTCGCCCTGCGGTCCGATGCCTCCAGAATGGCGCGCGCCTCCGCGTCTGGAAGGGCGGCAAGCAGTACCCGTCCCATCGAGGCGCAGTAGGCCGGCAGACGCGAGCCGGGCGTGAGGTTGATCGACATGACCCGTTTCTGCGCCGCCCGTGCCACATAGACGATTTCCGTTCCGTCGAGCACGGAGGCGGAGGCGCTTTGCCCGACCTTGTCCGAAAGCTGGTCGAGATAGGGCTGCACCAGCCGCGGCAGCGGTGTGGCCGACAGGTAGGCATGGCCGAGCCGCAGGATTTTGGGCGTCAGCTGGAAGAACTTTCCGTCATAGGCCGCATAGCCAAGTTCGGCGAGCGTCAGCAGGCAGCGCCGCGCCGTCGCCCGGTCGAGACCGGTTTCCTTCGAGACGTCGCTGATGGTGAGCCGCGGCTTTGCCTCGTCGAAGGCTTCGATGACCTTCAGGCCCTTGGCAAACCCGCCGATGAAATCCGTTTCCCGCATGTGTCCCTCCAGAACGCTGGCTTGCCTGTTTCATCCGCTTAATACCTCTCCTTCGTCATGCTCGGGCTTGACCCGAGCATCCAGGCTTCGGTTGCCGGCATGGAACCTCGGCTCAAGGCCGAGGATAACGGTGGAGGGCGAAGCGTATGTTTCCCCATCGCCTTGGTCGTATCCACTTTGTGCGATAATTGAACAAAAGTCAATTATCGCACAAAGTGGATTGCCCGTTTCCCACTTCGGATTTACCTCTAGGGCCACAACGGGAGATTTTGCATGGACAAGACCATCGGAAGTCTGGCGGAGGCCGTGGCGGGTATCGGTGATGGCGCGACGGTGATGATCGGCGGCTTCGGCGGTTCAGGCGCCCCGATCGAGCTGATCCACGCGCTCATCGATACGGGTGCCAGGGACCTCACCGTCATCAACAACAATGCCGGCAACGGCCGCATCGGCATTGCGGCGATGATCGATGCGGGGCTGATCCGCAAGATGATCTGCTCGTTCCCGCGCTCGAGCGATCCACGCGCCTTCACCGACAGCTATCTCGCCGGCAAGATCGAGCTGGAACTGGTGCCGCAGGGCACGCTCGCCGAGCGCATCCGCGCCGGCGGCGCCGGCATTCCGGCCTTCTACACGCCGACGAGCTTTGGCACGGAGCTGGCGAAGGGCAAGCCCACCGCCGAATTCGACGGCCGCATGTATGTGCAGGAACGCTGGCTGAAGGCGGATGTCGCGCTGATCAAGGCGCATGTCGGCGACACGCACGGCAACCTCACCTACAACAAGGCCGCCCGCAACTTCAGCCCGCTGATGTGCATGGCCGCGGCAAAGACCATCGTGCAGGTCTCGAAACTGGTGAAGCCGGGCGGCATCGACCCGGAACAGGTCATCACCCCCGGCATCTTCGTCGATGGCGTCGTGGAAGTTTCCGCGCCCAGGCAGGAAGAAGATCTCATCCGCGCAGGAGTGGTTTACGCATGAGCCCCGTTACGAGCGAAATCGATACACGCGAAGACATAAAACTCTCCAACGCGCAGATCGCCTGGCGCGCGGCGCAGGACATCGAGGACGGCGCCTATGTCAATCTCGGCATCGGCTTTCCCGAAATGGTCGCCCGCTACCAGCCGGAAGGCCGCGAAGCGATCTTCCATACGGAAAACGGCATCCTGGATTTCGGCGAGGCGCCGCCGGCCGGCGAGGAGGACTGGGACCTGATCAATGCCGGCAAGAAGGCCGTCACGCTGAAGCCTGGCTCCGCCTTCTTCCACCATGCCGACAGTTTTGCCATGGTGCGCGGCGGCCATCTCGACGTCGCCATCCTCGGCGCCTATCAGGTGGCGGAGAACGGTGACCTCGCCAACTGGCGTGTCGGCTCCAAGGGCGTGCCGGCAGTGGGTGGGGCAATGGACCTCGTGCACGGCGCCAAGCAGGTCGTCGTCATCACCGAGCATGTCACCAAGAACGGCGAGCCGAAGCTCGTCGAAGCCTGCACCTTCCCGCTCACCGGTGTCGGCTGCATCACCCGCATCTATACCAGCCATGCGGTGATCGACGTATCCGGTGGCCGCTTCGTGCTGCGTGAAAAACTGGCCGGTATGACGATCGAGGAATTGCAGGCTATGACAGGCGCAAAACTCCATGTCGACGGCCCCGTTGCCGATCTCGTCGTGCCGGAACTCTAGAACGTTGTTTACGCAGTTCCGCACGCAAAACCGCTGCGCACTTTTGCTGGAATTGCATGAAAGGAAAAGCCATGTCTGACGCCTATATCTGCGACTATATCCGCACGCCCATCGGCCGCTTCGGCGGCTCGCTTTCCGCCGTGCGCGCCGATGATCTCGGCGCCATCCCGCTGAAGGCGCTGATGGCGAAAAACACCGGCATCGACTGGGAAGCCGTCGACGACGTCATCTTCGGCTGCGCCAACCAGGCCGGCGAGGACAACCGCAACGTCGCGCGCATGTCCTCGCTGCTGGCCGGCTTGCCCGTTTCTGTCTCCGGCACCACGATCAACCGGCTCTGCGGTTCCGGCATGGATGCCGTCATCGCCGCCGCCCGCGCCATCAAGGCCGGCGAGGCGGAACTGGTCGTTGCCGGCGGTGTCGAAAGCATGAGCCGCGCGCCCTTCGTGCTGCCCAAGGCGGACAGCGCCTTTTCGCGCAATGCGGAAATCTACGACACGACTATCGGCTGGCGCTTTATCAACCCCCTGATGAAAAAACAGTACGGCGTCGATTCCATGCCGGAGACCGGCGAGAACGTCGCCGAGGACTTCAAGGTGTCGCGCGCGGACCAGGACGCCTTCGCCGTGCGCTCGCAGGCGAAAGCCGCTGAGGCGCAGGCAAACGGCCGCCTGGCCAAGGAAATCACGCCCGTCACCATCCCGCAGAGGAAGGGCGACCCCATTGTCGTCGAGACGGATGAGCATCCGCGCGCAACCACGCTGGAAGCGCTCGCCAAGCTCGGCACGCCCTTCAAGAAAGAAGGCGGTACCGTAACCGCCGGCAATGCCTCCGGCGTCAATGATGGAGCGGCAGCCCTGATCATCGCCTCGGAAGCGGCCATCAAGAAATACGGCCTGACGCCGATCGCCCGCATTTTGGGCGGTGCCATGGCCGGCGTTCCGCCGCGTATCATGGGCATCGGCCCGGTCTATGCCACGCAGCGCCTCTGCGCACGGCTCGGCCTGAAACCGTCCGACTTCGATGTCATCGAATTGAACGAGGCCTTCGCCTCCCAGGGCCTCGCGACGCTGCGCGAACTCGGCATTGCCGACGATGCCGATCACGTCAACCCGAACGGCGGCGCCATCGCGCTCGGCCATCCGCTCGGCATGTCAGGCGCCCGCATCACCGGCACGGCGGCGCTGGAATTGCAGCTCAACGGCAAGAAGCGCTCGCTCTCCACCATGTGCATCGGCGTCGGCCAGGGCATTGCGGTGGCGCTGGAGCGGGCTTGACGGCCTCTGGCTCGATAGACGGAAGAAAGCGCAAGCGCCTCTCCTGCGATTGGATAAGGCGCCGCAGAAATTCCCCTTCTCCCCCACGGGGAGAAGGTGGCCCGAAGGGTCGGATGAGGGGGCCGACGAACGGTACCTCTTGGAATTTCTGCCTGCGACATCCCCCTCATCCGCCTGCCGGCACCTTCTCCCCGTGGGGGAGAAGGGGAGTTTCCAAAACGGCCTGCCCTCAACATGCGCAGAGAAACGGGGTGCATTGACACCCGCCCTGCCCTCCGGCACCCATGCGGACCGATATCCTCGCTTCGATGACGGCCCGCCATGTCAAAGACCACCCGCGCCACCCAGGCCCTAGCCAAGGCCGGTATTTCCTTCACCGCCCATACCTACGACTACGATCCGAATGCCGAGCGCGTCGGCATGCAGGCGGCCGAGGCGCTGGGGGAAGACCCGTCGCGCGTGCTGAAGACGCTGATGGCGGAGGTGGATGGCAAGCCGGTCTGTGTCATCGTCCCGTCAGACTGCGAGGTCAGCATGAAGAAGCTGGCAAGCGCCTTCAAGGGCAAGTCGGCGAGCATGATGAAGCCGGCCGATGCCGAGCGGCTGACGGGTTATGTCGTCGGCGGCATCAGCCCGTTCGGCCAGAAGAAGCAGGTCCCCACGGCAATCGAGGAGGCGGCGCTGGTACACGCGGCGGTTTACATGAATGGCGGGCAGCGTGGACTTCAGGTCCGGCTGGCGCCCGGCGACGTGCTTGTCGCGCTGAAAGCGATTTCGGCGCCGGTCATCGCCTGATTGCGCCTTCTCATCCGGCAACAAGCACACTAAGTTTCTTCCGTCCCTTTCAGAAACAGACAGGCATGCCATGATCTATCCCGCCAATTCCGCCCCTGCCGTCGATGCGGCAAAACTCGACAAGCTCGCCGAAGTCGCCGTGCGCATCGGCCTGCAGCTCCAGAGGGGGCAGGATCTCGTGATGACGGCGCCGATTGCTGCACTGCCACTCGCCCGCCTGATCACCAAACACGCCTATATGGCCGGCGCCGGCCTCGTCAGCACCTTCTATGCCGACGAAGAGGCGACGCTTGCCCGTTACCACCACGCGCCGGACGAGAGTTTCGATCGCGCAAGCGACTGGCTCTACGAAGGCATGGCCAAGGCCTATGCCAACGGCGCGGCACGTCTCGCCATTGCCGGCGACAACCCGATGCTGCTGTCGGCCGAAGACCCCACCAAGGTCGCCCGCGCCAACAAGGCCAATTCCACCGCCTACAAGCCGGCGCTGGAAAAGATCGCCAATTTCGACATCAACTGGAACATCATCTCCTATCCGAACCCGTCCTGGGCCAAGCAGGTCTTTCCGAACGATCCGGAAGACGTGGCGGTCGAAAAACTCGCCAACGCCATCTTCGCCGCCTCGCGCGTCGACGTTGCCGACCCGGTCGCCGCCTGGAAGGAGCACAACGCGGCTCTTGCCAAGCGTTCCGCGTGGCTCAATGGCGAACGCTTTGCAGCCCTTCACTTCAGAGGACCGGGCACGGACCTGACGGTGGGCCTCGCCGACGGCCACGAATGGCACGGCGGTGCATCCACCGCCAAGAACGGCATCACCTGCAATCCGAACATCCCGACGGAGGAAGTCTTCACCACGCCGCACGCGCTGCGCGTCGAAGGCCACGTCTCGTCGACCAAGCCGCTTTCCCACCAGGGCACGCTGATCGACGATATCCAGGTGCGCTTCGAGGGCGGCCGCATCGTCGAGGCGAAGGCGTCGAAGGGCGAAGCGGTGCTGAACAAGGTGCTGGATACGGACGAGGGCGCGCGCCGGCTCGGCGAAGTGGCGCTGGTGCCGCATTCCTCGCCGATCTCGGCGAGCGGCATCCTGTTCTACAACACGCTGTTCGACGAGAACGCCTCCTGCCACATCGCGCTCGGCCAGTGCTATTCCAAGTGCTTCCTCGACGGCGCGAGCCTGACGCCGGAGCAGATCCGCACTCAGGGCGGCAATGAAAGCCTCATCCACATCGACTGGATGATCGGCTCCGACAAGGTTGATGTCGACGGCATCCGCAATGACGGTAGCCGCACGCCCGTCATGCGCGCCGGCGAGTGGGCATGACCAATCTCGGCGTGATCGGTGGCGGCGGATGGTTGGCCGGGGCGCTGCTCCGGCCGGCACTTGCCGACCGCGTCATCCGGCCCGCCGACCTTGTTCTTTCCTCGCGCTCCGGCCAGATCTCCGGTTTCGAATCCTGGCCGAGCGTGCATATGACGACGGACAATGCGATTCTTGTCGACGCCTCCGACGTCATCTTCTTCTCCGTCCGGCCGGAGGATCTCGACGCCATAGAACTCGATCTTCGTGGGCGCTTCGTCATCTCGGTCATGGCGGGGGTGACGGTCGAGGAAATCGGCGAGCGTTATGGCGCCCGTCGCATCGTGCGGGCGATGCCCAATGCCTGCGCCGAGCAGCGCCTCTCGTTCACGCCGTGGTTTGCGACGGACGACGTGCGCCGATCGGAAACGGATTTCGCACAACGCTTCTTCTCTGCGTCGGGCCGGGCGCATCTCATCACCAACGAGCAGGACCTCGACTACTTCACCGCGCTGACCGGATCGGGCGCCGCGTTCCCGGCACTTGTGGCGGATGTCATGATCCGCCATGCCGTCGAGGCCGGCATCGACCCCGATACGGCGGACCTCGCGGTTCGCCAGCTCTTTCTCGGTGCCGCCACGCAGATGGCGCGGATTTCCGACACGCCGGCCGACATCGTGGAGCTCTTCATGGAGTACCGCGGCACCACGGCCGCCGGCCTTTCCGCCATGATGGAAGCCAATATCGAGCACGCCATCTTCAACGGCCTGACCGCGGCGCGGCGAAAGGCGGCGCAGAGCGGGAGCTGACCGGCGCCGGCCGCGATGCCTGCGCCCACTGGCTGAGCCAGACGCTCGCCAGCACGACGACCATGCCCGCGATCTGTAGCCAGCTCAAATCCTGCCCGAGCATCGCCCAGCCGAGCACGACGGCGACGAGCGGGCTGAGGAAACCGAGCGGCGAGATCGCCGCCGGACCGAGCTTCGCGAGGCCACGGAACCAGACGATGTAGGTGAGCGCTGCGCCGATCAGGCCGAGATAGAGGAAGCCGATGAGGTTCTGTGTCGTCGGCACCGGCAGGGCCGGTTCGAAGAACAGCGCGACGGGCACGAGCAGCAGGCCGCCCGCCGTCAACTGCCAGGCGGTGAAGGTGAGCGGCGGCACCGGCGGCTGCCAGTGGCGCGAGAGCACCGTGCCGAACGCCATCGAGACCGCGCCGGCAAGACCGGCGGCGATGCCGATCGGGTCGAGGCTGGCGGACGGCGTCAGCACGAGGAGGGCGACGCCTCCGATACCGGCAAGTCCGGCGACGATCGACAGCGGCTGCACCGTCGTTCCCATCACCGCGCGGGACAGACCCAGCACAATCAGCGGCTGGATGGCGCCGACCGTCGCCGCCACACCGCCCGGCAGGCGATAGGCCGAGACGAACAGCATCGCCCAGAAGAACGAGAAGTTCAGTGCGCCGAGCAGAAAGGTCCGGCCCCACCAGATGCCCTGCGGCAATTGCCGGACGAGGAGCAGCAGGAGCAGCCCCGCGGGAAGTGCGCGCAGCATGGCGACGGTCAGCGGATAGCCTGCCGGCAGCAGCTCGGTCGTGACGATATAGGTGCTGCCCCAGACGGCGGGCGCGGCGGCGGTGAGAAGGACATCGGTGGCGCGGGACATAATTATCTCCACTCAAAGAATCTTGAATTCAAGATATCTCATTTTATCTTGACGTCAAGAGAATCTCTTCGTTAAGTCGGAGCATGGATCACGTCGATAGAATTCTCGCCCAATGGAACCGCGAACGGCCCGACCTCGATGTCGAGCCGATGGGCCTGCTCGGCCGCCTGGCGCGGCTGCGCACGCATCTTGCCCGCGAGATCGAAAAGGCGCTCGCCGGTCACGGGCTGAATTCGGCGAGCTTCGACGTGCTGGCGACGCTGCGCCGCTCCGGCCCGCCCTACCGGCTATCGCCGGGCGATCTCATCGCGACGACGATGGTCAGTTCCGGAACGATGACCAACCGGCTCGATCAACTGGAAAAGGCTGGCCTTATCGAGCGCTCGCACAATCCGGACGACCGCCGCAGCGTCATCATCGCGCTGACGCCGAAGGGTTTTGCACTGGTGGACGAGGCCGTGACATCGCATGTCGCCAACCAGCACCGGCTGCTGGAAAACCTCAGCGCGGACGAGCGCGCGGCACTGGATGGCCTGCTTCGAAAATTTCTCGTCGACTTCGAATAGTCAGATCCGGTCGACCAGTTTTTCGACCCGCGCGATGTGCGCCTTGCGCTTTTCCGCGCTCACCCGGTCCATGTCGTAGAGATTGGTGAGCCTGAAATCGAGCCCCTTGGCGCAGAAGGCGGCGATGCCGCGCTTCAAAAGCCGCTTCACCGGGTTTCCCATATAGAGATTGACCACCCACCAGGGCGAGCCGGTGGTGGTGAAAGCCCAGAACAGGTGGATATTGCCGAGCCGCGGCTGGATGCGCCCACCGGCCGGGTCGTTCTCGAAAGCAACGCCGGGCGCAAAGACCCGGTCGAAGAAGCCTTTCAGGATGGCCGGGAAATTGAACCACCATTGCGGAAAGACCAGCACCAGCCCGTCCGCCTGCTTCAGCCGGGAGATGAAGGGTTCGACGGAAGATGGATCGTAAGCCGGCTCAAAATAGCGCGCCCGTTCGTCGGGCGTCAGACGTGGATCGAAGCCTTCGCGGTAGAGATCGAGCAGATCGACCGTATGCCCGTTCGCCGTCAGCTTCTGCCGCACCGTCTCGGCGACGCTTGCGGCAAAACTTTCCTCCAGCGGATGGGCGAGTACGAGCAGGATGCGCATGGCGGCCTCAGAACAGCGAGCCTTGGCGGGCTGCGGGTTTTTCCGCCTCCGCATCTGCCTTCGCCTTCCTGCGCGGCGTCCCGCCACCCGAGCCGGTGACGGCATCCACCGTGCCATCGGCGAACTCGATGGCGATCGCACGGCCGGGGCCGAGGTTGGCTGCCCCATTCACCGGCGCGCCTTCCTCGTCGCGCACCAGCGCATAACCGCGCTTCAGCACGTTACGATAGGACAGTGATTGCAGCATCCGGTCCTGCGCCTGAAGCAGCGCGCGGCGGCGGGCGAGGTCGCCGGCAAGCGCACTTTCACCGCGCAGCGCAAGGCCGGTAAGCCGATCGCGCGCCCGCCCGATGTAGGCAGCGATACGCGCCGGCGTCGCCCGCAGCGAGACATCGAAGGCCGAAAGCCGGGCGCGGAACTGGTCGAGCCGGCGCTCGACGATGCGTTCGGCCCGTTGCACGCGATCGGCGACACGCTGGCGGCGCTCGGCAATGCGGGTGAGAAGCACGTCGGGCCTCAGATGCGCCGCCGTACGCTCGAAGGCGCGGCGCTTGTTCACCGTGTTCATCTGCAAGCCGCGGCCGAGGCCGGCGGCCGCTTCATCGAAACGGCGACGCGGCAGGGCGAGAAGCTGGTCGAGCGACGGAAGCGCGCGGGCGAGCGCGCGAACCCCTTGGCGGCGGTTGTCCATCTGGCGCAGCACGGCGCCGCTGAGCCGCGCGCCGAGCGAGGCGGCCTCCGCGTCGAGATCGGCCTTCACCGGCACGGCCATTTCCGCCGCCCCCGTCGGCGTCGGTGCGCGCCGATCGGCGGCGTGATCGATCAGCGTCCAGTCCGTCTCGTGGCCGACGGCGGAGATGAGCGGGATTTTTGACGCGGCCGCGGCCCGCACGACGATCTCGTCGTTGAAACTCCAGAGGTCTTCGAGGCTGCCGCCGCCGCGCGCAACGATCAGCACATCAGGCCGTGGCATCGGCCCGCCGGGCTCGAAGACGTTAAACCCCTCGATCGCCGCGGCCACCTCCTGCCCAGAGCCGTCACCCTGCACCTTGACCGGCCAGACGATGACATGCACCGGAAAGCGATCGGCGATACGGTGCAGAATATCGCGGATGACCGCGCCGGTCGGCGAGGTGACGACGCCGATCACCTTCGGCAGGAAGGGCAGCGGCTTCTTTCGCTCCTGGTCGAACAGTCCTTCGGCGGCAAGCTTGCGCCGGCGCTCCTCGAGCAGCGCCATCAGCGCCCCTGCCCCGGCCGGCTCCAGGGTTTCGATGACAATCTGGTATTTCGACGAGCCCGGGAAGGTGGTGATCTTGCCGGTGGCGATCACCTCCATGCCCTCTTCCGGCTTGAAACGCAGCTTTGAAAAACTGCCCTTCCAGATCACCGCGTCGATGCGCGCCCGGTCGTCCTTCAGCGAGAAATAGGCGTGGCCGGAGGAATGCGGCCCGCGATAGCCGGAAATCTCGCCGCGCACGCGCACCTGGTCAAAGGCCTGTTCGACGGTGCGCTTGATGGAGCCGGAGAGTTCCGACACCGAATATTCGGCAAGGTTGCTGGGCGAATCAGTGTCCGAAAAGAAGCTCATGGCAGAAGTGTAGTGCGTTTGCTTGCCGATGACAGGCCCGCAAAGGCCGCATCCCCAGCACACTTGGTTGTCAGGCGCCGCGTCCCGGAACGGGCCGGCCCTCTATTCCGGCCGCACCCGGTAGAGCCGCAACGCCGCCGTCTCCGTGCCCGCGACCGGCTCCAGATAGGCCGGCACCCGGCCCTTGAGGAGATTGGCATAGAGGCCTTCGGGTTCGGCGCCGGCAATGTTGTGGGTCTGCGTGTCGGTTTCGCAGAAGGCGACGAGCGTCACCTTCGCACCGCGCAGAAAGGCCTCGGCCTGGTGCGGATTGGACAGGCCGATATGCAGTTCCGTCAGCATTCCGCCCTGGTTGCGGTGATAGGGCGCCGACAGAACGCGGTGGCGCGTAAAGCGCAGGGTCGATGCGCCAAGATCGGACGCCGCCGCGACCACGCCGGTCGGCTCGCCGGCAAGCGGTGCCATCGCCGCCTGGTCGTTGCAGGCTTGCCGCGGCGCCGCATCCTCGGAGATTTCGGCCGCCAGGATGTCCTGCGACCGGCCAGGCAGCAGTGCGCCCGCCAGCGCCCAGCTCGCCGGCACGGCGGCAAGCGTCGCAGCGACGAAAACAAGCCCGCGTTTCAGGTTCTTCGGATCGACATGGGAGGCGTGGCGCAGATCGGCAATCAGCAGGCCAAGCGGCAAGGCGGACAGCAGGTTGGAGAAGATCGCGCCGCGGATCTGGATAAGCGTCACGGCATAGGCGACGACAAGCAGCGTGAGCAGCACCAGATGGGCTTCCACGCGGTCGCCGCGCCGGATCCGCCACAGGCAGACCAGGATCGCAAAGAGGCCCACCGCATAAAAGCCGCCAATGGAGCCCGGATCGAGGCGGAACTGGGCAAACAGCGATTGCGCTTCGATCACGCCGGCAAGCCAGAAGGTTTTCAGCAGCGGATCGAGCGTGTCCAGCGGGTTGGCAAGGCAGCCTGGCGCAATCAGCAGGACCGCGGCGGCCACCACCACCCCGGCACCAGCGAGCGCGCCGACCCGTCCGGCAAGTGACCAGGCGCTGGTGAGCGACACCGTCAGGAAAAGTATGCCGCCGCCGAAGGTGGCGAGCGCGTAGAAGCCGTAGGAAAGGCTGTCGCAGGTAACCTGTCCATAGTGCGACGGCGCGACGGTCGAAAAGAAGGCGATGGTTACCGTCAAGGCCAGGGCGAGGCCGAAAGCGGCCGCAGCCTCGCGAAAGGCCTGCCCATGCCAGACCCAGCGCAGCGCCACCACGATGCAGACGGCGCCGATCAGCGGCGTCGTTTCCGCGCCGATGGCAATGGCGAAACCGGAAAGCGCCCCGGCGATGGCATGATCGCGGGCCTGTTTTGCAGGGTCGAGCAGCATGGCGGCGATGCAGGCAATGAGCGCGATCTGGAGATTGTGATGGTCGATCGCGCCGGGCTGGAAGCGGTTAACCGAGAGAATGAAGATCGTCGTCAGCACCAGCGTCGCATGCATGGCAACAGTGCCGCCGAGGCGATAGGCCGCGAGCCCCATGCCGAAGAACGTCGGCACGACGAGGAACGCCGGCCACACGGCGAGCGCCAGCGCTTCCGCCCGCTCCGGCCCGGTGAACAGCGAGAAGAAGCCGATGAGGTTGGCGATCGGCAGGTCGACGAACCGCGACCAGTGCATCGTGGTGCCGCCGTCGAGGCCGAGGCGGTACTGGGTCGTGTCGAACCAGTTCTGGCCGGCGATCAGATCGCGCACCATCACGAGCCGCATCGTGTCGTCATTGTCGGGGCCGACATAGTCGGTCGCAAAGGGCAGCGTTATCGCCAGCAGCAGAACGATCGTAAGGAGGGAATAGGCCGCGAGCACGCCCAGCGTCATGCCCTCGCGGCGCGATGGCGCCTCGGGGCTTGCGAGCGACAGGGCCGCAGGCAGGTTTTTCAGCACGTTTCGCCCCTTCGTCCACCATTGGAACCGTGTGCGAAACCTAGCCTTAACCTTCTCAAGAAATAGTAAAACCAGCGGTCGCATGAGGCGGCCGGACGGGAGAACGCGTCGTCATGACGGAAGCCTTGCTGGAAGACCTCGAGATTGCCGTTCTGCTGCCCTGCTACAACGAGGCACAGACCATCGGCGACGTCGTGACGGCCTTCCGCGCCGCCCTGCCGTCCGCCCGCGTCTATGTCTACGACAACAATTCCACCGATTCGACGGCGCTCCGCGCAGCCCTTGCTGGTGCCACCGTCGTGCGCGAGCGCCGCCAGGGCAAGGGCAATGTGGTACGCCGCATGTTCTCCGATATCGACGCGGACATCTACCTCATGGCCGACGGCGACGGCACCTATGCCGCATCCGATGCGCCGGAACTCGTCCGCACGCTGATCACCGAGGGCGCGGACATGGTCGTCGGCACGCGCCGCAACGTGCGCGCCGATGCCGGACGCCAGGGCCACGCCTTCGGCAACCGCATCTTCAACACGCTGTTCCGCTCGCTGTTCGGCAACGATTTCTCCGACATTTTTTCGGGTTACCGCGCCTTCTCGCGCCGCTTCGCCAAGAGTTTTCCCGCCGTCTCCGGCGGTTTCGAGATCGAGACGGAAATGTCGGTGCATGCTTCGCGCCTGCGCCTGCCGATCGCCGAACTGGAACTCGATTACGGTCGCCGGCCGGAAGGCTCGCATTCGAAACTCTCGACCTTCCGCGACGGCGCAAAAATTCTCTGGATGTTCGCCATGCTGATGAAGGAGACGCGGCCCTTTGCCTTCTTCGGCGCGATCAGCGGCCTCTTCATGCTGGCGAGCCTCACCTTCATGGCGCCGGTCCTTGCCGATTATTTCCGCACCGGCCTCGTCGACCGCATGCCGACCTGGGTGTTCTCGCTGGTGCTGATGATGATGTCCTTCCTGGTCTTCTCGGCCGGCATGATCCTCGATTCGCTTGCCCGCGCCCGCGCCGAGCAATTGCGCATCCACTATATGGGCCTGCCCGCCATCCAGAGCGGTCACCGCCGCCGCGCCCGGCCGGTGGAGGCACCGGCAACGCGGTCCCGCGCCGCATGAAACGCGTCCTGCTCTTCGCGGTTGCCGGCGCCGCCGGCTTCCTCGTCGATGCGGGCATCCTTGCCCTTCTTCTCTGGGCGACGCCGCTCGGGCCGCTCGTCGCGCGGCTCTTTGCCATCGCGGCCGCCATGCTCTTCACCTTCTGGCTGAACCGCACCTTCACCTTCGGACGCAGCGACCGTAGCCTCGCCGCGGAAGGCGCGCGCTATGGCGGCGTCGGTATCAGCGCAGCGGTGCTGAACTACGCCGTCTATTCGGCGCTCGTGCTCGCCTTCCCGACGCTCTGGCCGGTTCTTGCCGTCGCCGTCGCCTCGCTCGTCGCGATGGTCTGGTCGTTCCTCGGCTATTCCCGCTTCGTCTTCGGCGCCTCCTCGCCCTCGAAATGAGCCCGCGTCTCGGCATCCGCCGGGAAAAAGCTCTCGATCAGCACGCCCTGCACCAGCGCATCCTGCACCGAGCCGAAAGA
This sequence comes from Shinella sp., assembly GCF_052438155.1. Taxonomy (NCBI): domain Bacteria; kingdom Pseudomonadati; phylum Pseudomonadota; class Alphaproteobacteria; order Hyphomicrobiales; family Rhizobiaceae; genus Shinella; species Shinella sp. The sequence continues at coordinate 21,725 of NZ_JBQVPI010000010.1, forward strand.
AGTGAGCGTGGTGATCCAGTTGAAGCGCTTCGCGCCGATCTTCATTTCAATTGGCAGGATGGGCAGCCGGTCGGTTTCCGGGAACGCCTGGAGCGCAGCCTGAATATCCGCCGCCGCCGCCAGTCGCTCGATGCGCTTGGAGAGCGGGCTGCGCGGCCCCTGCAACCAGGCTTCCGCCCTGATGCGATGCACCAGATCGGCCGCCGACTGCGCCCAGTTGACGACGATGGAGCGCAGCGGCGTTGCGCCGAGATAGGCATCGAGAAAATTGTCGCCCGGCGACACCGCAATGCCCGCCATGCCGGCAAGCCCGAGAAACGCCTGGTTGGCGGTCAGCACATTGTATTCGTGGTCGAAGACGACACCGGGATAGGGATCGTGCCGCCCCAGGATGAGGCCGATCGCTTCCGCCACCGCCGGCGGGAAGGCCGCAAGGCTGGCGGCCGGCGTCGTCGCGAAGCGCGGGCGAAACCCGGCGGCGGAAAACAGCATGCCCTGGTCGCGTGCCGGAATGTCGAGTACGGCGGAAAGCCTGAGGATCATGCCCTCGGACGGGCGCGAGCGGCCGGTCTCCAGAAAGGACAGGTGGCGCGACGAAATGCCGGCCTCGGTCGCCAGCTCCAGCTGGCTCATGCGCCGGTGGCCGCGCCACTCCTTGAGATGGTCTCCGAATTCCATTGCTTCACTCCTCCCATGTCCCGCGCACTAAACATGAGGCACGGCATGATTTCCATTACCTCAAAGGTAATTGGTTTGCCGCACGGCTCCCGGCAGGATTGGCCCATCGAAACGAAAGGAGCCCATCATGTTCGCCACCCTCAACCGCAATCTGCTGAAGTCCATCATGCTCTTCGACGGCGTGTTCTCTGTCGTCACCGCCGCCGGCCTCTTCGCCTTTTCCGGCCCGGTCAGTGCCCTTGTCGGCCCCCATGCGACGCCCGCCATCGTCAACGGCTTCGCCGCCTTCTTCCTGCTCTGGGGCGCCTTCCACCTCGCCGTCGGCCGGCAGGAGCGGCCCTCGCCCGCCGCGGTGCGCTTTGCCATCATCGGTGACGCGCTGTGGATACTCGGCAGCATCGCCGTCCTCCTCGTCGCCCGCGACGGCCTGACGCTGACCGGCATCGGCCTCATCGCGGTCGCTGCCGTTGCCGTCGCCGATATCCTGCTCCTCAAGCAGATCGGCCTTGGCCGGCAGCAGCGCGCCATCCTCGCCTGACGGAGCCACGCGTCTGCTTTCGACCTCGCCGCAAGCGCAACAATTGCCAATAGGACTATACAGCAGCCCAAAACCCCTTCTCCCCAGCGGGGAGAAGGTCGCGGCAGCGGGATGAGGGGGTTGCCGAAGGCACGAAAACCAAAACCATCATCCGCTTGGCCCCCTCATCCGCCTGCCGGCACCTTCTCCCCGCTGGGGAGAAGGGGAGGAAGGAACCGCTCTTCAACCCGGTAGGATTGCCCTCGCCGCAAGCGGGGGCGAAGGCCGTTTGCGGCCCGGCAACAAAGCAGAAACCTACCCCGCAGGAGAGATTCCCCTCTCTCGCAAAATGCACTACCGTCGCGCCCGAATGACAATGGGAGCCTTTCATGCGCGTTATCTTTTCCGAGGACCACAAGCTCAGGAACGCCCGCAGCGAACTTTACGGCGGCGAACTCGTGCCGCCGTTCGAGGCGCCGTTCCGGGCGGAATGGATTCTGGCCGCGGTCAAGGATGCCGGCTTTACCGACATTGCAGCACCGGAACGCCACGGGCTCGAGACCGCGCTGAAGGTACACGATGCCGGCTACCTTTCCTTCCTCGAAACCGCCTGGGACCAGTGGAAGGCGGCGGGCTATAACGGCGAGGCGATCGCCACGTCGTTTCCCGTGCGCCGCACCTCGCCGCGCATCCCGACCCAGATCGACGGCCTGCTCGGCTACTATTGCAACGCCGCCGAAACGGCGATCTCGCCCGGCACCTGGGAGGCAGCCGTCTCCTCCATGCAGACCGCGCTGACGGCGACCGATATCGTGGCGGGCGGTGAAAAGGCCGCCTTCGCGCTCTGCCGTCCGCCCGGCCACCATGCCGGCATCGACAGTTTCGGCGGCTACTGCTTCATCAACAACGCCGCCGTCGCCGCCCAGCGCGTCCTCGACAAGGGCGCCAAGAAGGTCGCCGTGCTCGACGTCGATTTCCACCACGGCAACGGCACGCAGGACATTTTCTACGAGCGCGGCGACGTCTATTTCGCCTCGCTGCACGGCGATCCGGCCGAGGCCTTTCCGCATTTCCTCGGCTACGCGGAAGAGACCGGCAAGGGCGCAGGTGTTGGCACGACGCAAAACTATCCGATGCCGCCCGGCACGCCCTACTCCGTCTGGGAGGCCGCCCTTCACGACGCGCTGAAGCGCATCGCCGCTTTCGGCGCGGAAGCGATCGTCCTGTCGCTCGGCGTCGACACGTTCGAAAAAGACCCGATCTCCTTCTTCAAGCTCGTCTCGGCTGACTACATCACGATGGGCCGCGCGGTCGCCGCCAGCGGCGTGCCGGTGCTCGTCGTCATGGAAGGCGGTTACGGCGTGCCGGAGATCGGCCTCAATGTCGCCAACACGCTGAAGGGCATTGCCGGCTGAGACCAGCATCAATTTTCCTGAAGCAAGACGTCACGATTATCCATTTGTCGGATGGCAGACCCTCCTCTAGGAGTGAGGGACGGTTCATGTGAAGCCCCCCTCATCCGCCTGCCGGCACCTTCTCCCCGCTGGGGAGAAGGGGAAGATATACGGCGCCGCGTTTCCCTTCTCCCCAGCGGGGAGAAGGTGGCCCAAAGGGTCGGATGAGGGGGCTTTCCCGTGACGATAGCATGGCGCGTGCCGGGAAGGTTTCAACATGGCAGATCAACAGGTAGCGGCAGGCGGCGGGCTTTCGGGCTCGGGAAATGCGGGGCTCATCACAGGCATCCTGCTCTGTTTCGCCTCCATGTCGTGCATCCAGTTCGGCGCGGCCTTTTCCGCGACGGCGATCGCCGATTTCGGGCCGTTCGCCACGACCTTCCTGCGCCTCGTCATGGCGGCGGCGATCCTCGCCGCCATCGTGCGCCCGCCGATGCGCTCCTACAGCCGCCAGCAATGGAAGAGCGCGCTGGCGCTCGGCGCCACCATGGCCGCGATGACGCTCTGCTTCTTCGCGGCAATCGGGCGCATTCCGCTCGGGCTTGCCGTGGCGATCGAGTTTCTCGGGCCGCTTGCCGTTGCGACATGGGGGCTTGGCGGCGGCTGGCGGCTGATCTGGCCGCTCGCGGCCTTCATCGGCGTGGTGCTGCTCTCGCATGATGGCAGCGGCTGGGTCGGTGACCCCGTCGGCATGCTCTTCGCCTGTGGTGCCGGCGTCGGCTGGGGCACCTACATCATCCTGATGAAAAAGTCCGGCAAGCTCTTCAAGGGGCTCGAAGGGCTGTCCATGTCGCTGATCGTAGCCGCCATGGTCGCAGCACCCTTCGGCCTGCCGCGGGCGCATGAGGCGATGAGCCCGGAAGGGCTCGGCATGATGCTTGGCCTTGCCCTTCTCGTGCCGCTGATCCCCTACGCGCTGGAAATGACGGCACTGCGGCGCATGCCGATGGCGGCCTTCGGCATCCTGATGAGCCTCGAGCCGGCGCTCGGCGCGCTGGCCGGCTTCCTCGTGCTCAGCCAGCCGATGACGCCCTTCCAGATGCTCGGCACGGCACTTGTGGTCGCGGCCAGCGCCGGCGTGACCTCGAGCGGCGGCGGTGAAGCCTAGGCAAAAGGACCGCCCCCTTTCATGTTCCTGCCGCAATCGGTAGGTTCAAGCAGAATCATCGAATTCTCGGGGACGCCTCAATGTACAAGAAATACGCAATTGTCGCGCTTGCCGCGGTCTATCTTACTGGCTGCACGACCACCGATCCCTATACGGGCGAGCGGAAGGTCTCGAACACTGCAGGCGGCGCCGCGATCGGCGCTGGCATGGGCGCGGTCGCCGGCCTGCTCATCGGCAACAACCCGGTGCAGCGCCGCAACGCCGCGCTGATCGGTGCGGGCATCGGCGCGCTCGCCGGTGGCGCCATCGGCAATTACATGGACACGCAGGAATCCGAGCTGCGCGCGCAGCTTCAGGGCACCGGCATCTCGGTCACCCGCGACGGCGACCGCATCATCCTCAACATGCCGTCGAACGTCACGTTCGCTACGGGTCAGGACCAGGTGATCCCGCCATTCTACCCGACGCTTGATTCCGTCGCGATCGTGCTGCGCAAGTTCGACAGGACGCTGATCGATGTCGACGGCCACACCGACTCGGTCGGCAATGCCGGCTACAACCTGGATCTCTCCAACCGCCGCGCCAATTCGGTCGCCAACTATCTGGCATCGCGCGGTGTCGATCCGCGGCGCATGTCGGCGATCGGTTACGGTCTGGAGCGCCCGATCGCCTCCAACGCGACCGAGGCCGGCCGCGCGCAGAACCGCCGCGTCGAAATCGCCATCTCGCCGCTCAAGAACTAAAGAAAATCCAGAAAGGTGCTCAAGCGGGCTTCAGGCCCGCTTGAGCCGCGGGTCGTCGTCGGCCGGGTTGTAGAAGAGGGAGAGCACCAGGCTCTTCGCGATTCGCTCGGCCGTCGCCATGAACCACGCCTTTGCTTCCGGTGAAGGCGCAATATCGTCGAGGGTATCGGAAAACAGGCCGAGCCAGGTCGTAAACAGCGGCGGGTTCATGCCCTGAACACCCTGATGCGCCATGACCGGCTTGCCGCCATAGCTGCCGTCCTTGAAGGCGACGGCGGACCAGAAGCGGTTCATCTTTTCCATATGCTCGGGCCAGCGACCGTTCAGCCGGCCGTCGAAGACCGGGCCAAGCTCCGGATGCGCCCGCACCCGACCGTAAAACGTCTCCACCAGCAGCGGAATGAAATCGGCGGTGACGCCGATCGCCTGCATCTCGGCCTGCGCGCGGACGCGCATGGCGGCGAAGTGGGAAAGACGGTCTGGATCGGTTTCGCTCATGGACGGAAGATAGGAAGCTTTCCGTGCCGGTACAATCTGGCCGATCGCCGCAGGGCCGGACTGGAGTGAATTAAGGCCCTTCTCGCCCCGGCGCCCATTCCAGCCGCTTGTAGTCGAACCCGTATTCCAGCGTCGGCTTGACGATCTCGAAATAGGGCGAGAGGTCGAAGTCGCGCGGCGTATAGAGCGAGTGATGGCGGATATGCAGGATTTCCTCGCGCGAATAGGTCGAGGTAGCGGCCGCATGGCCGGGGGCGCGGGTGATTTCCGGCAGGATCGGATAGCGGATGCGTTCGAAGCCCTCGGCGATCAGCGTCGAGCAGATCGCCCGCGTCGGGTCACCCGAGCCGAAGGCCAGCATGCGGCGGCGCCAGCGTACAGGCACAGGCGGTGCCGGCATGAAGTATCGCAGCATATCCGTGATATTCTTCAGGTCGTATTTGAGGCCGAGGCGCGAGACCATGAACGAGACCAGCGCATTGCGGTCCTCCGGCGTCAGCCCGACCGGTCGGCAGATGCGCGTGTTGTAGGTGCGGTATTTGGTGAGCGGCACGGCGATGCAGCCCTCGCCGAGATTGACCTCGATGAGCTGTGGGCGCTCCACCGAGGTCAAGGTCGCCTGGTCGAGCGTCAGCGGGGTCTCGTCGCCGACGAAGAGGGCTGCATGCGACCAGGTGGACTGCGTCAGATACTTGATCACCGCCGAGACCTTCTGGTTGCCCTCGACGAGCAGGATATCGCCGGGCCTGAGCGTGCGCGCCAGCGTTTCCGGGTCGGAGGGCGTGTAGGGCTCGTAGCCGGAGGTCTGGCTTTGCAGCCGGTCGGCAACGCGACGGCCGAGGCGGTCGAGCAGCGTGTCGCGGCCTAGGGAAAGCGGCTTCAAGGCAGCAGTCACATCTCGTCCTTCACAGTCTCATATCCGCCACTCTAGCCGCAGCCGCGGCATCCTGTCGAGCTTGACCAAAAGGCTCCATGTCTTATATTTAGAATAATTCTAAACTGGATACTTGCAGATGCTCTCACGCCTTCTCCGCCCCGGCAAACGCAGCCTCGAATCCTTGAGCGAACAGGAAATCCTGGCGCTCGCGATTTCCTCCGAGGAGGACGACGGTCGCATCTACCTCGCCTATGCGGATGCGCTGCGCGATGCCTATCCGCACTCCGCCCGTGTCTTCGAAGAGATGGCGGCGGAGGAAAGCCAGCATCGCCAGATGCTGATCGACCGGCACATCGCGCGCTTTGGCGATCGCATCCCGCTGGTCCGGCGGGAATTTGTGCGCGACTTCCCGGAGCGCAAGCCCGACTGGCTAATCCACAACATGCCGATCGAAAAGATCCGCGACCAGGCCGAGGCGATGGAAGAGGCGGCGCACCGCTTCTACCTGGAAGCTGCGTCGCGCACGCAGGATGCCGCGACCCGAAAACTGCTCGGCGACCTGGCGCTGGCGGAAAAGTCACATGAAACGCTCGCCCGCCGGCTTGGCGAGGAACACACGCCTGTAAACGTGAAGGCCGAGGAGGACCAGACGTCCCGGCGGCAATTCGTATTGACCTATGTGCAGCCGGGCCTTGCCGGCCTGATGGACGGCTCGGTCTCGACGCTCGCGCCGATCTTCGCCGCAGCCTTCGCCACGCAGGATACCTGGCAGACGTTTCTGGTCGGCCTGTCGGCCTCGGTGGGCGCCGGCATCTCGATGGGCTTCACGGAGGCGGCACACGACGATGGCAAGCTGTCCGGCCGCGGTTCGCCGGTCAAACGCGGCCTCGCCTCCGGCATCATGACGGCGCTCGGCGGCCTCGGCCACGCGCTGCCCTATCTGATCCCGAATTTCATGCTGGCGACGACCATCGCCATCGTCGTCGTGTTCATTGAACTCTGGGCGATCGCCTTCATCCAGAACCGCTACATGGAGACGCCGTTCCTGCGCGCTGCAATGCAGGTCGTGCTCGGCGGCAGCCTCGTGCTGGCGGCGGGTGTGCTGATCGGCAATGCGTGAGAAAGGCTAGCGCCCGGTCGGGCGGTTCATGTCGCGCACGACCCAGCGAAAGAACAGATAAACGCCGCCGCCCATGATGGCGAGGGGCAGAAGATTGGCAATAGAATCCATTTCGACCTCAATGTCCTCCCTTGGGAATAATTAAGATCTCGCTAACCAATCTTCAAGCAGGAAAGCGATTACGGTACGTTCACAAAATGCGACCGTCGCTCACAAAGCCGTAAAGCGGGGCGTTTCCGCCCCGCTCTCCAATCGATCAGGCGCGCAATGCGCCGCCCGTGGTCTTGACGACATTGCCGACGATCTTGGCGGTCAGCGCCTCGAAATCCTCGTCGGTCAGGGTCTTGTCGGTCGGCTGGATGACGACCTCGATGGCGATCGACTTCTTGCCCTCACCGACGGACGCGCCCTCGAACACGTCGAAGACGCTGACGGTCGAAATCAGCTTGCGGTCGGCACCCGTCGCCGCGCGCACGATCGCGCCCGCATCCACCGTCTTGTCGACGACGAAGGCAAAGTCGCGCTTCACGGCCTGGAAGGGCGAGAGCTCGAGCGCCGGCTTGGTGCGGGTCGCCTTCTTCTTCGGCTCCGGCATGGCATCGACATAGATCTCGAAGCCGGCGAGCGCACCGGACACGTCGAGCGCGCCGAGCGCCTTCGGGTGGAACTCGCCAAAATAGCCGAGAACGATCTTCGGGCCTATCTTGATCGTGCCGGAGCGGCCCGGATGGTACCAGGCCGGCGCACCGGCCTCGATCTGCACATTGCCCATCGGCAGGCCGCAGGCCTCGATCACCGCGAGCGCATCGGCCTTGGCGTCATAGATATCGACTGCCTTGCCACCGCCCTTGGCGGCATTCGACCACAGACGACCGGAGCCGGCGAGCGAGGCCGTGCCACGACGGATACCGCCGGCGACGCGACGCTGGCCTTCCGGCCTGTCGTTTTCGTAGGTGCCGGAGACCTCGAAGAGCGCAACGTCGCCAAAGCCCTTGTCGGCATTGCGCTGGGCAGCCGCCAGCAGGCCCGGCAGCAGCGAGGGCCGCATGTCGGACATGTCAGCCGCAATCGGGTTCGAGAGTGCAAGCGAAGCCGCCCCGCCGCCGAAGAGTTCGGCATGGGCCTTCGGGATGAACGACCAGGTGACGGCCTCCATCATGCCGCGCGAGGCAAGCGCGCGCTTGGCAAGGCGCGAGCGGATCTGCAGCGTGGTCAGGATGCGGCCGTTCACCGCGCCATGGCTTTCGAGCGGCGCCGGCTTGATATTGTCGACGCCGTGGATGCGCATGACCTCTTCGACGAGGTCGGCCTTGCCATCGACATCCGGGCGCCAGGAAGGAACCGCGACGGAGACGCGCTCGCCGGAGCCCGTGACCGTGAAGCCGAGGCGGGTCAGTATGTCCACGCTCTCTTCCGAGGAAACTTCGAGGCCCGTCAGGCGCTTGACTTCCGTGAATGGGAAATCGACGACCTTGGCGTCATAGCCCTTGTAGCCAACGACGTCGGTCTTCGCCGGCGTGCCACCGCACAGCTCCAGCACCAGTTCGGTGGCGCGCTCGAGGCCCGGCACCATGTATTGCGGATCGACGCCACGCTCGAAGCGGTAGCGCGCATCGGTGATGATGCCCTGCGACCGGCCGGTCTTGGCGACATTCATCGGGTCCCACAGTGCCGATTCGATCAGCACATCCGTGGTGTCCGCGTCGCAGCCCGAATGCTCGCCGCCCATGATGCCGCCGATCGATTCCACGCCATTGTCATCGGCGATGACGACGTTGCCCGGGTTCAGCGTGTATTCGCGCGTATCGAGCGCCAGCACCTTTTCGCCTTCCGTCGCGCGGCGCACGACGAGATTGCCCTTCACCTTGGCCGCGTCGAACACGTGCAGCGGACGGCCCTGATCGAAGGTCATGTAGTTGGTAATATCGACGAGCGCGTTGATCGGGCGAAGGCCGATCGCCAGCAGCCGCTGCTGCATCCAGCGCGGGCTCGGGCCGTTCTTGACGCCACGCACGAGGCGCAGCGCGAAGCCCGGGCAGAGATGCTCGTCAGCGCCGAGATCGAGCTTTACCTTGACCGGCGTCTCGCCTTCGACCGCGAAGGACGGCGCCTTCGGTGCCTTGAGCGTGCCGAGGCCGGAAGCGGCGAGGTCGCGGGCAATACCAAAAATGCTCGTGCAGTCCGGACGGTTCGGCGTCAGGTTGATCTCGATGACCGGATCGTCGAGGCCGGCATAGGCGGCATAGCTCTCACCGACCGGCGCATCGGCCGGCAGGTCGATGATGCCGTCATGGTTGTCGGAGATTTCCAGTTCCTTCTCCGAGCACATCATGCCGCGGCTCTCGACGCCGCGGATCGTGCCGACGGCGAGCGTCACGTCGATGCCGGGCACGTAAGTGCCGGGCGCCGCAAAGGCGCCGACGAGGCCGGTACGCGCATTCGGCGCGCCGCAGACGACCTGGATCGGATCACCCTTGCCGGTATCGACCATCAGCACGCGCAGCTTGTCGGCATTCGGATGCTGTTCGGCCGAGATGACCCTGGCGATGACGAAGGGCTTGAACGCCGCCTTGTCGTCGACCTCTTCCACTTCAAGCCCGATCGCCGTCAGCTTCGCACAGATGTCTTCCAGCGACGCGTCGGTGTCGAGATGATCCTTCAGCCAGGAGAGCGTGAATTTCATGATGTTTCTCCTTGGATGCCGGTTACGCGCTGAGGCCGCCGAACAGGGTCGGCATGTCGAGCGGACGGAAGCCGTAGTGGCTGAGCCAGCGGACGTCGGCGTTGAAGAAGTCGCGCAGGTCCGGCATGCCGTATTTCAGCATGGCGATGCGGTCGAGGCCCATGCCCCAGGCAAAGCCCTGGTATTCGTCGGGATCGAGCCCGCCGGCGCGCAGGACGTTCGGGTGAACCATGCCGCAGCCGAGGATTTCCATCCAGTCGGTGCCCTCGCCGAACTTGACGATCGGGCCGGACGAACGATCGCACTGGATGTCGACCTCGAAGGACGGCTCGGTGAACGGGAAGAACGACGGGCGGAAGCGCATGGTGACGCTGTCGACCTCGAAGAAGGCCTTGCAGAACTCTTCCAGCACCCAGCGCATGTTGGCGACATTCGCCTTCTTGTCGACCACGAGGCCTTCGACCTGGTGGAACATCGGCGAATGGGTGGCGTCACTGTCCTGGCGGTAGGTCTTGCCGGGAATGATGATACGGATCGGCGGCTTTTGCGCTTCCATCGTGCGGATCTGCACGGGCGAGGTGTGCGTGCGCAGCACCTTGCGTCCACCGTTCTCGTCCGCCGGGAAGAAGAACGTGTCGTGCATCTCGCGGGCGGGGTGGCCTTCGGGGAAATTCAGCGCCGTGAAGTTATAATAGTCCGTCTCGATATCCGGACCTTCGGCAATGGAAAAACCCATATCGGCGAAGATCGCGGTGATTTCGTCGACGATCTGGCTGATCGGGTGGATACGGCCGCGCTCGGCCGGCGAGGAGCGGACCGGCAGGCTGACATCGACCGTCTCGGCCTTGAGGCGGGCATCGATCGCCGCGTCGCGCAGCGCCGTCTTGCGCTCGCCGATCGCGTCGGTCACGCGGGTCTTCAGCGCGTTGATCGCCGCACCGCGCGTCTGGCGCTCTTCCGGCGACATGGTGCCGAGCGTCTTCAAAAGGTCGGAGACGGAGCCCTTCTTGCCAAGCGCGCCCACGCGCACGGCTTCGATCGCCGCTTCGTCGGAGGCCGCGGCAATGTCGGCGAGGAGCTGCTGTTCCAGTGTGTCGAGTTCAGTCATCTTTACCTGCTTTGCTTGCGTCGGCCGGGCGGGCCAAGAGAACCTGCGACAGATAGCGGGTTGCGACGGGAAAGCGCCGCAGATCACTACCCATGTGCACGCGCCCGATCAATCGGGTGCGCCATAAAAACTTGGCGAGGACCGCCGCCGGAAGACGGTGCTTTGAAACGGTGCGAACCCGTTTTCGGCGGTGGCCATCAAGCAAAAACCCGCACCGGTTCCCCGGCGCGGGTTTCACAACGAAACGAAGGTTGGGTTGTGGAAGCGCCGGTTACTTTACGGCGGTTTCAAACTCGTTCTTCGTGCCAGCGTCCTTGAGGTATTCGAGAGCCTTCTTGGAGGCAGCGACGAGCGCGCCGAAAGCTTCGGTCTCATGGATCGCCATGTCGGACAGCACCTTGCGGTCCACTTCGATGCCGGCCTTGTTCAGGCCATCGACGAAGCGGCCATAGGTCAGGCCATGCTCGCGGACGGCAGCGTTGATGCGCTGGATCCAGAGCGCGCGGAAATTGCGCTTGTTGACCTTGCGGTCGCGGTAGGCGAACTGCTTCGAACGGTCAACCGCGGCCTTGGCGGCGCGGATGGTGTTCTTGCGGCGGCCGTAGAAGCCCTTGGCTGCCTTCAGTGTCTTCTTGTGCTTGGCGTGGGAAGTTACGCCGCGTTTTACACGTGCCATGTCATGATCTCCTTAAACGTATCAAAAGTGCCAGATAGTCTCAGAGACCGTTGGGCAGGTAGTTCTTGATGACTTTCTTGCCATCAGCTTCGGCCAGCACCATGGTGCCGCGCGCGTCGCGAATGAACTTGTTGCTACGCTTGATCATGCCGTGGCGCTTGCCGGCGGCAGCCGCAATGACCTTGCCGGTCGCGGTGATCTTGAACCGCTTCTTGGCGGAGGACTTCGTCTTCATCTTGGGCATTTTGCTACTCCATTCTTTTTGAATTCGAGCCGCGTGACGATGCACGGCTCCAGCGTAAAGAACGGCCACGGCATGCCCTGCCGGACCGTTCGGACGGCGGCTTGTAACCGAAGTCCTTCGAAAGCGCAACCGGAATCCTTGTTTTGGTGTTTCCGGTGCAAAAAGGAAAAGCCGCCCCGTAAGGCGGCTTCGATCCGTGCGGTCCGTAGACGCGCGAGAGAGGGGCTCACTTCGGAGCGAGCACCATCATCATCTGGCGGCCTTCGAGCTTCGGCTCGGCTTCGACCTTGGCGATGGTCAGCGTGTCTTCCTTGACCTGCATCAGGAGCTTCATGCCGAGTTCCTGGTGGGCCATTTCGCGGCCACGGAACTTCAGCGTCACCTTGACCTTGTCGCCCTCTTCAAAGAAGCGGTTCATCGCCTTCATCTTCACCTCATAGTCATGGGTGTCGATGTTCGGGCGCATCTTGATTTCTTTGATTTCGACGATCTTCTGCTTCTTGCGCGCTTCGGCCGCCTTCTTCTGGTTGGCGTATTTCAGCTTGCCGAGGTCAAGGATCTTGACGACCGGGGGCTCGGAGTTCGGCGAGATCTCAACGAGATCGAGGCCGGCTTCTTCCGCCATGCGGAGCGCCTGATCGGTGGGGACGGTGCCGTGGTTGTTGCCGTCGGCGTCAATAAGCTGAACCCGGGGAATCCGGATTTCCTTGTTGGAGCGCGGGCCGTCCTTGACGGGAGCTTCCGCTTTAAAAGGTCTGCGAATGGTCGTGTTCTCCTCGAACTGTTTCGACAGGTATGAATTAGGTGCGTCAACCGGGCCGTTTGCCCGCCTTTCGGCGTTTTCCGGCAATGTGTTGATCACGCTTGCGAAGTCAATAGCACGGCCCGTGGAAAAAATCACCACCTGTCCTTGCACGCGCGAATCTGGTCTAGGTTTCGGCAAAAGACCGGCTTTTCGGGGCCGGGACGCAGATAGGAGATAGGTATGACGGCGACGAAGGACAACGGGGCAGACTTCATTGCGGTCGGCAGGGGCGACGATGCCCGGCAGATCGCGATCGCGCTCCAGCCGGCCGCCGCCGGCAATGCGCTTGCCCATTTCGTCTGGCTCGGCGGCTACCGCTCGGACATGACCGGCACCAAGGCGGTAGAGCTTGCAGCGCTCGCCGCCCGCCTCGGCACAGCCTGCGTGCGCTTCGACTATTCCGGCCACGGCGCCTCGGGCGGCGCCTTCGTCGACGGCACGATCTCGCGCTGGCTGGAGGAATCGCTCGCCGTGATCGACCATGCCGCAAAGGCCCTCGGCACGCGCCGCGTCGTCCTCGTCGGCTCCTCCATGGGCGGCTGGATCGCGCTGCGCGCCGTCGCCGAACTGGCCAAGCGCCAGGACATCGCGGTCGCCGGCCTCGTTCTCATCGCCCCCGCACCCGATTTCACCTCCGAACTGATCGAGCCGAACCTGACGGATGCCGAGCGCACGGCGCTCACCGAGCGCGGCCAGTTCGAGGAGCCGACGCCCTACGGCCCGGATCCGAACATCTACACGCTGAAGCTCATCGAGGACGGCCGCGACAACCGTGTTCTGACCGGCGTCATCGAGACCGGCTGCCCGGTGCACATTTTGCAGGGCATGGCGGATCCGGACGTGCCCTATACCCATGCCGTGCGCCTGATGGAGCACCTTTCCGGCGACGATGTGGTTCTGACCATGATCCGCGACGGCGATCACCGCCTTTCACGCCCGCAGGATATCGCCAAGATCCTGGAAGCGGCGGAAACGCTCGCCCGCGCGGAATGAGGCTTTTGCGCATTCCGGCGGTCGCATTTTAACCATATTGCCGGATCGTCAATTCTGATGATTGACGAGACGCCCCCCTGACCGTTAACTCTTTGTTAACGATTAGGGGACGTTTCATGGCACGAATGATTGGTGCGAAGGCTGGGGCTGCGGCGTTTTTTGCGCTCCTCGTTTCTTCTTCCTCGGCTTTCACGGCTCCGGCATCTTCGCTTTCCATGAAGACCGGCGGCGTGACCTCCCAACCGATCGGCCACTACGAGTTCTGTCAGACCTACAAGTCCGAATGCCGCGCCGGCGTGCGCAACCAGGCACCGGCCAAGGTAACGAAGGTCGGCTGGTCGGCCATTCGCCAGATCAATGCCAGCGTCAATCGCGACATCACCCCGATGACCGACAAGGAACTGCACGGCAAGGACGAATACTGGTCCTATCCGGACGGCGCCGGCGACTGCGAGGATTTCGTTCTCCTGAAGCGCAAGAAGCTGATGCAGAAGGGTTTTGCCCCCGGCGACCTCTTGATCACCGTCGTGCGCAAGCCGGACGGCGAAGGCCACGCCGTGCTGACGGTGCGCACCACCGAGGGTGATTTCATCCTCGACAACCTCAACAACGAAGTAAAACCCTGGACGACGACGCCCTACCGCTACCTGAAGCGCCAGGCCTCGTTCCACGCCGGCCGCTGGGTCTCGATCGAAAACGGCGACGCCGTCATGGTATCGTCGGTCGGCCAGTAAGCAGGCCACCCGAAAGATTTGAAAAGGCCGCGGATCGCTCTGCGGCCTTTTTGCTTGGCGGAGTGCGATGCATCACCTCCACCTCTCTCCTGCGGCAACGCCCGAATGCGCACCACCTCTCCTCCGTCATCCTCGGGCTTGACCCGAGGATCCATGCCGCGGGCGAGGCGTGGATGGTCAGGTCAGGCCCGACCATGACGATGGAGAGGATCGGGGCGCGCGGAAAGCCGAGCCGGTGTCTCCTACCGATTGGCCATCGAGGCCATGCGCTGCGAATAGCGCCCGCCGGACACCTTCGCCGGCGACAGCATGTCGCCGAGGCGGACCGCCTCGTCAGCGGTCAGCACCACATCGGCGGCGGCGACGTTCTGCTCGAGGTGCGGCACCTTGCTGGCGCCGGGGATCGGCACGATGAAGTCGCCCTGTGCCAGCACCCAGGCAAGCGCCAGCTGTGCCGGGGCCACGCCCTTCTCCGTCGCCATCTCTTCAAGGGCTGCCACAAGCGCCAGGTTGGCATCGAAATTCTCCGCCTCGAAGCGCGGCAGCGAACGGCGGAAATCATCGGCGGACAGGCCGTCGAGCTTCTTCAGCGCGCCGGTCAGAACACCGCGGCCGAGCGGGCTGAAGGGCACGAAGCCGATGCCGAGATCCCGGCAGGTTTCCAGCACGCCGTTTTCCTCCGGATCGCGCGTCCACAGCGAGTATTCGCTCTGAAGGGCTGCGATCGGATGCACGGCATGTGCCCGGCGGATCGTCTCGGCGCCCGCTTCGGAAAGCCCGAGCGCCCTCACCTTGCCTTCGCGCACCAGCTCCGCCATGGCGCCCACCGTCTCCTCGATCGGCACGGCAGGATCGACGCGGTGCTGGTAGAACAGGTCGATGACCTCGATGCCGAGCCGCTTCAGCGAGGCCTCGGCGACGGCCTTGACGTTTTCCGGCCGGCTGTCGGTGCCGGTCATCATCTGCGCGGCCGGCTTGCTCGGATCGATGCTGAAGCCGAACTTGGTGGCGATCACCACCTTGTCGCGCACCGGCTTCAGCGCCTTGCCGACAAGGATTTCGTTCTTGTAGGGGCCGTAGACCTCGGCGGTGTCGAACAGCGTGACGCCGAGATCGACGGCACGGTGCAGCGTGTCGATGGCCGCCGTCTCATCCTGGGCAGGGCCGTAGGCATGGCTCATGCCCATGCAGCCGAGGCCGAGGGCGGAAACATCGAGGGGGCCGAGTTTTCTGTGTTTCATGGCAAAATCCTTTTCGTGGCACCGGGAAGCAGGCCGTTGGGCCGGCCGCCGTCATCCGGACAACACCAATCTAGGGTGCGGCGCTTCATCTGAAAATTGCTGCAAAGGCCAACGGCTTGTTCTATCTGTTGGAACAATGAACCGAACCCAGCTTTCCCAACTCGCCGTGCTCGCCATCGTCGCGGAAGCGCGCTCCTTCCGCAAGGCCGCGGCCGAACTCGCCATTGCGCCCTCCGCCGTCAGCCACGCGGTGTCGGCACTGGAGGCGAGCCTCGGCGTGCGCCTCATCGCCCGCACCACCCGCAGCGTGGCGCCGACCGAGGAAGGCCGCCTGCTGCTGGAGACGCTGGCGCCTGCGCTGGCCGATATCGGCGCCGTCATGGAGGGACTTGCCGACCGGCAAAGCCGCCCGGCCGGTCCGTTGCGCATCACCATGCCGCTGATCGCCGCCGAAGACATCGTCATGCCACGGCTCGCGGCCTTTCTCGCGGCCTATCCGGATATCGAACTGGATTTGCGCACCGACGACCGCTTCGAGGACATCGTCGAAAAGGGTTTCGATGCCGGCTTCCGCCTCGGCGAGCATCTGGAGGCGGATATGATCGCCGTCAGGGCGAGCGGCCCGTGGCGCGGCCTGATCGTCGGCGCACCCGCCTATTTCGAAACGCATCCGAAACCCGTGCAGCCGCGCGATCTCATGCAGCACCGCTGCATCCGCCGGCGCTTTTCGAGCGGCCGGCTCTATCGATGGGAGCTGGAAAAGGATGGACGGCTGGTGACGGTCGACGTCACGGGACCACTGATCGTCTCCGACCAGCGCCTGATGCGCGGCGCGGCGATGGATGGCGCTGGCCTCGCCTATGTCTTCGACCAGCGTGTCGACGAGGATATCCGCGCCGGCCGGCTCATCCCCGTGCTGGAGGACTGGTGCCCGGCCTTCGACGGCTTTTCTATCTACTACCCGTCCCGCCGGCAGATGCGCCCGGCACTCCGGGCTTTCGTCGATTTCTTCCGCTACAGAAGTTAGGTCGGGCCTATCGAGGCGAGGCGGTGCCACCAGCCCCTTCTCCCCCGCGGGGAGAAGGTCGCGGCAGCGGGATGAGGGGGCGGAGCAAACGGCAGGCGGCGTGCAGGCCCCCTCATCCGACCCTTCGGGCCACCTTCTCCCCGCGGGGGAGAAGGGAAAAGCGGCAACGTTGTGCCACAAGCGATTGCCCGCCTTGAACAAGGGGCAAGACGCGCCCTCTCAATCCATGGCGATGGCCTTGAAGGTCAGGTCCGCAGCCGATAGCGGATGTGCCCGTCCGACTTGACATAGCTGTCGTAGAGCTTGCGGGCGCGGGCATTGTCCTCGTTGGTGTGCCAGTAGATGCCGCGCCAGCCGTTGCGCTTGGAGATCACGACAAGGTCATCCACCAGCGCCCGCCCGACGCCCTTGCCGCGCGTCGTCTCGTCGACATAAAGGTCCTCGAGATAACCTTCCGGCGCGATGTCCCAGGTGGAATCGTGATAGTGATGGATGGCGAAACCGAGCATTTCGCCGTCCTCCACGGCGACACGCATCGAGACCCGGGAACCCGCGTCGAGAATGCGTGCCCAGGTGAAGGCCGTCACCTCCTCCGGCACCTCGGTCTTGTAGAAGGTGAGATAGCCGGCCCAGAGTTTCCTCCAGGCCGCTTCGTCGCTTTCAATGGGATCGCGGATGGTCAGCGTCATGATGCGGCTCCTGCCGTGTCGAGTGCCGAAACCTGTTCGGCGGAGAGGGAAAGCGAGGCCGCCTTCGTCAGGCTGGCTAGCTGGGCAAGGCTGGTGGCGCTGGCGATCGGCGCTGTCACCGCCGGCTTTGCCATCAGCCAGGCCAGCGCGACTTCCGCCGGCTTTGCGCCGGTTTTTGCCGCGACCTCATCGAGAACTGCCAGAATGCGCAGGCCCTTGTCGTCCAAATAGTGCGCCACGTCCTCGCCGCGCGCCCTGCCCTCGGTATCGGCCTTCGTGCGATATTTTCCGGTCAGGAAGCCGGAGGCCAGGCTGTAATAGGTGATAACGCCGATCTCCTCTCTCTGGCAGAGGCCTGCCAGTGCGCCCTCGAAGCCTGCGCGGTCGTAGAGATTGTATTCCGGCTGAAGCGCGCCGTAGCGCGGCAGGCCTGCGGTGTCGGCCGCCTCGAACGAGGCCTGCAACTGGCCGGCATCGAGGTTCGAGGCGCCGAAGGCCCGCACCTTGCCCGCTTTCACGAGGCTGGCATGGGCCTCCAGCGTTTCCTCATAGGGCGTTTCCGGGTCCGGCCAATGCGAGAGGTAGAGGTCGATATGATCGGTCTGCAGCCGCTTCAGAGATTTCTCCACGGCCTCGATGATCCACGACCTGCGCAGGTCCCGCCGGCCCTGCCCCATGTCGGAGCCGACCTTGGTGATGACGACGACCTTGTCGCGGGAAAGACCGGAGCGCTTCAGCCACTTGCCGATGATCGTCTCCGATTCACCGCCTTCATTGCCCGGCACCCAGCGGGAATAGACATCCGCCGTGTCGATGGCATTGAAGCCGGCGCCGGTGAAGGCATCCAGCAGGTCGAAGGAGGTCTTTTCGTCGGCCGTCCAGCCGAAGACATTGCCGCCGAAGACGAGGGGCGCGATCGAAAGGCCGGTCTTGCCGAGGGTGCGATGCTGCATGGAGGTCCTCCAAAGGGTTCGTGCTGAAAAGTGTCGAAGGGAACATAGGACGGTGCGGCGCCTATTGCACGCTGCACCGCTGCGATTTTTTGAACGCCTCGCGGCTTGCGAGGAACGTACCTCGCGACTAGTCTCTCGCCGCAATCAGGGAGAGATCATCATGCTGCGTTTCGGAATCCTGTCGACCGCCAAGATCGGCCGCGAACTTGTCGTGCCCGCCATCCAGGATGCGGAAAACTGCGTCATCACCGCCATTGCCAGCCGCGACCTTGCGAAGGCCCGCGCCATGGCCGACCGGTTTTCCGTGCCGCACGCCTTCGGCTCCTATGAGGAAATGCTCGCATCCGACACGATCGACGCCGTCTACATTCCGCTACCGACCGCGCAGCATGTCGAATGGTCGATCAAGGCGGCGGATGCCGGCAAACATGTGCTGTGCGAGAAGCCGATTGCGCTGAATGCCGGCGAGATCGCAGCGCTGATCGAAGCACGCGACCGCAACAAGGTGCTGATTTCCGAAGCCTACATGGTCACCTACAGCCCCGTCTGGCGCAAGGTCCGCTCGCTTCTGGCGGAAGGCGCGATCGGCAAGCTGCGCCACGTCCAGGGCGCTTTCACCTATTACAACCGCGATCCCGGCAACATGCGCAACGTGCCGGCTCTCGGCGGCGGCGGCCTGCCGGATATCGGCGTCTACCCGACGATCACCACGCGCTTCACCACCGGCAAGGAAGCGCTCCGCGTCCAGGCCACCACCGACCGTGACCCGGAATTCGGCACCGACATCTATTCCAGCGTGCGTGCCGATTTCGGCGATTTCGAACTGTCCTTCTACGTCTCCACCCAGCTCGCCCAGCGCCAGGTCATGGTCTTCCACGGCGACAAGGGCTTCATCGAGGTGAAATCGCCGTTCAACGCCGATCGTTACGGCGCGGAAGAACTCGAACTCACCAACCAGAGCCATACCGAAAGCCAGCTCTTCCGCTTCCAGGACGCCCGCCAGTACAAGCGCGAAGCCGAAGCTTTTACGCGGGCAGCACTCGGGGAAAACGAGGAGATCGTGACGCTCGAAAGCTCGGTCAACAACCAGAAGCTCATCGACGCCATCTACCGCGCCAGCGAGAAGGATGGCTGGGAAGCGGTGTAACCGCTCCTCTCCAGAGAGGGAGCGTGCAGGGTGGATCCTCGGTCCAAGCCCGAGGATGACGACAGAAGGAATGTTCGTCGGCCAAATTGCCGGCACCACATGCCGCACCATCGCTCCGCACCGTCGGCGAGCGGCAAAACTTCTCCTCCCCCGTCATCCTCGGGTTCGACCCGAGGATCCACGCGGCACGGCATGCGTCCTGATGACCGGGCGGCCTACGCCCCGTCGCCGATGCGCTTGTAGAAGAACGTCGTCGCGCAATAGCGCCCGTCCGGATAGAGCGCGTAGTCCGGAATGACGCCGGCGCGTTGCCAGCCGAGCCGTTCGTAGACGGCCTCGGCGGGGCTGCCGGTGGCGGTGTCGAGCACCAGCACGGTCTTGCCGCGCCTGACAGCTTCTGCTTCCGCCGCCGCCATCAGCGCGCGGGCGAGGCCGCGGCCGCGCTCGCTTTCCATGACCAGCAGCTTCTTGACGTCCGCCCGGTGCGGCTGGTTCGGCATCTGGCGAATGCCGACCTGCACCGTGCCGACGATGCGACCCTCCCGTTCGACGGCGAAGAGCAGCGTCGCATCCTCGCCGACCGCCGTTGCGACCCCTTCCCAAAAGGGCAGCGCATCATCAGGTCCATAGGGCGCCATGAAGCCGACGGAGGCGCCGCCGGTCACGCAATCGGCCAGCACGTCGGCAAGTTCACCCAGCCGGGCGCGGGTTTCGGCAGGGTCGAGCAGTCTGATATCGCTCATCGCTTCCTCAAGGGTCAGGTGCGGCCGCGGTCCAGCACCACGGCATAGTGGGCCGGTTCACTGCCGGGGTTTTCGAAAATATGGCCCTCGGTGATGCTCATGTAGAGACAATCGCCGGGGCGAAGGTCGTGCACGACGTCCTTGATCGTCATGCGCAGTTCGCCGGAAAACAGCCAGACATGCTGCGTCATGCCCGCCTTCGCCGTTTCCGGCGGATAGGCCATGCGCGCACCAGCCGGGAACTCCACCTCGATCACTTCAACACGCGAAACCGTGTTCGGCGCCGAGATGGCGCGGCGCTGGTAGCCGGTTTCCGGATCGCGCCAGACCGTCTGCTTTTCCCGTCGCGACAGCGGATCGCCGTCCTCCTGCGAAAAGGCGAAGAAGGCCGACAGCGTCAGGTCGAGGGCCGCGCAGAGCCGCGACAAAAGCTGCGCCGTCGGGCTCGCCTCACCGCGCTCGATGCGCGAGATCATCGCCCGGCTGACGCCGGACGCGCTTGCGAGATCGTCGAGCGTCTGGTTCCTCGCAGTGCGCAGCAGCCGCACGCGCTCGCCAATCGCGCTTTCCAGGGGATCCGTTTCGCTTTCCATTATTATGGAATAATTGCCTCTTATAGTGGAGTCAACGGACATCAACCCATCTGAAAATAATTCTCCGCCATGCCGCTCCAGCGACAATGCGACATCGATCACCCGGATATGGTGACGCCGCTAGAATCAGGGAGGGCGGACAGATGACAGGTGAGACGCAGCGGGAATCCTCGCTCTTTTCCATCACCGCCATCGTCGTCTCGATGACCTTCGTGGCCATCGGCAACGGCATCATGCTCGCCTATGTGCCCTATGTGCTGTCACGTGCCGATGCGCCCTCGTGGACGCCGGGTGCGGCGGTCACGGCCATCGCCTTCGGCGGCCTGCTCGGCTGCATTCTCGCCGGGCCGGTCATCCGCCGCGTCGGCCATGCGCGCGCCTTCTCGTGCTCCATGGCGCTGGTCCTCATCGCCGCCTTCCTCGTGGCGCTCGGCGTCAATCCGCTTGTCTGGATTTTGGCGCGCGGCATTTATGGCGCGGCGGGCAATTCCAATTTCATCATCGCGCAGAGCTGGCTGAACCACGCGGCCGACAACCGCTGGCGCGGCAAGGCCATGTCGTTCTTCTACATGGCCTATGTGCTGGGGCTGGGCGTCGGCGCCTGGCTGTTCGGGCAGATGCCGGCCGACGGCAATCTCGCTCCCCTCGTCACCATCTTCGTCACCACCATCGCCCTTTTGCCGATCGGCCTCACCCGGCTGCCGACGCCGCCGGCGCCCGCCCGCGTCAGCGTCGATTTCGCCATGGCCTGGCGCAATTCCCCCGTCGCCCTCATCGGCGTGCTCGCCGCCGGCGGCCTCTCCATGGTCGTGCAGGGCTTTACGCCGATCTACGCCGCCACCAACAATGTCAGCCAGACCGATGTGGCGCTGCTGATGTTCGTCATGCAGTTCGGCCTGCTCTTCGTGCAATATCCGCTCGGCACCCTGTCCGACCGTATCGACCGGCGCATCGTGCTGATCTTCACTTGCCTGCTGATTTCAGGCACAGCGGTCGCCGCCCTCTTCGTCTCATTCCAGGCCTTCGCCATCCTCATTCTGGTCTTCGCACTCTGGGCGGGGGCGGTTGAGAGCGTCTATTCAATCGCCAATGCACATGCCAACGACCGCACGGATCCGGAGGATTTCGTGCCGCTCGCCTCGACGCTGCTCGTCGCCTGGTCGGCTTCGGCGACGCTCGTTCCGCTGGCGGTCACGGCGCTTACCCCCATCTACGGCCCCAAGACGTTCATCTATGCCGCGATGGCTGTCGCGGTCCTCTACGCCGCCTTCGTCACCCATCGCCTGCGCCGTCGCGAGACCGTGCCGGTAGAGGCGCGGGAGAGTTTTGAGATCCGCAGCGCCCAGGTGCCGAATGCCGGCGCGCTCGTCGAAGGCCAGAATGCCTTGGAATAGCGGCGCTTCCGGCGCAGAAACGGTTCATTTACCGCTTTGCGCGAGTCGTGCTCACTGATATATGGCGCGCATGAGCACCAATAATTCGACGCCCCTCGACCATATCCGCAATTTCTCGATCGTGGCCCATATCGACCACGGCAAGTCGACGCTCGCCGACCGGCTGATCCAGTCGACCGGCGGCCTTGCCGCGCGCGAAATGTCGGAACAGGTCCTCGATAACATGGATATCGAGAAGGAGCGCGGCATCACCATCAAGGCGCAGACCGTGCGCCTGCACTATGTCGCCAACAATGGCGAGACCTACGTCCTCAACCTCATCGACACGCCCGGCCACGTCGACTTCGCCTATGAGGTGTCGCGTTCGCTGTCGGCCTGCGAGGGCTCGCTGCTCGTGGTCGATGCGTCGCAGGGCGTCGAGGCGCAGACGCTCGCCAACGTCTACCAGGCGATCGACAACAACCACGAGATCGTCACCGTCCTCAACAAGATCGACCTGCCGGCGGCCGAGCCCGACCGCATCCGCGAGCAGATCGAGGAAGTCATCGGCATCGACGCCTCGCAGGCCGTGCTGATTTCGGCCAAGACCGGCCTTGGCATTCCCGACGTGCTGGAAGCCATCGTCCACCAGTTGCCCGCGCCGAAGAGCGAGGGCGGCGAGACCGCGCCGCTGAAGGCGCTGCTCGTCGATTCGTGGTACGACACCTATCTCGGCGTCATCGTGCTCGTGCGCATTCTCGATGGCGTGCTGAAAAAGGGCCAGACCATCCGCATGATGGGCACGGACGCGAAATACCAGGTGGAACGCGTCGGCGTCATCACGCCGAAGATGGTCACCGTCGAGGCGCTCGGCCCCGGCGAGATCGGCTTCATCACCGCCTCCATCAAGGAAGTGGCCGATACCCGCGTCGGCGATACGATCACCGAGGACAAGCGCCCGACCGCCAACATGCTGCCGGGCTTCAAGCCGGCGCAGCCGGTGGTGTTCTGCGGCCTGTTCCCGGTCGACGCCGCCGACTTCGAGGACCTGCGTGCCGCCATGGGCAAGCTGCGCCTCAACGACGCGTCCTTCTCCTTCGAAATGGAATCGTCCGCCGCGCTCGGCTTCGGTTTCCGCTGCGGCTTCCTCGGGCTGCTGCATCTCGAAATCGTCCAGGAACGCCTGGAGCGCGAATTCGACCTCGACCTGATCGCGACGGCGCCGTCGGTCGTCTACAAGCTGTTCATGAACGATGGTACGGAGCGCGAGCTGCACAACCCGGCCGACATGCCGGATGTCGTGAGGATCAAGGAAATCCACGAGCCGTGGATCCGCGCCACCATCCTGACGCCGGACGATTATCTCGGCGGCATCCTCAAGCTTTGCCAGGACCGCCGCGGCATCCAGGTGGAACTCACCTATGTCGGCACCCGCGCGATGCTGACCTACGACCTGCCGCTCAACGAAGTTGTCTTCGATTTCTACGACCGGCTGAAGTCGATTTCCAAGGGCTATGCCTCCTTCGACTACCAGATCACCAACCACCAGGAAGGCCATCTGGTAAAGATGTCGATCCTCGTCAACGGCGAGCCGGTCGATGCGCTCTCCATGATGGTGCACCGCATGGCCGCCGAAAAGCGCGGCCGTGACATGTGCGAGAAGCTCAAGGAGCTGATCCCGAAGCACATGTTCAAGATCCCGATCCAGGCCGCCATCGGCGGCAACGTGATCGCCCGCGAGACCATCTCGGCGCTGCGCAAGGACGTGACCGCCAAGTGCTACGGCGGCGACGCCACCCGCAAGCGCAAGCTGCTCGACAAGCAGAAGGCCGGCAAGAAGCGCATGCGCCAGTTCGGCAAGGTCGAAATTCCGCAGGAAGCGTTCATCGCAGCGCTCAAGATGGGCGACGAATAAGACGAAAAAGGGAGGCGCTGCCTCCCTTTTTTTCGCGGCGACGAAGTCGCCCCCTCCTTCGTCATGGTCGGGCTTGACCCGACCATCCATGCCCCGCGCTCTCACTTGGATCCTCGGGGCCAGCCCGAGGGTAACGGGGGCAAGGGTCAATCCCGCTTGATACTCGCCAGAACCTCCCAGAGGTCCGCACCGGTCTCGAACACGGCGGCGTTGGCGCGGAAGCCGGTTTCGGCGGAGACGAGGTCCAGCATGTCCATGGCCGGATCGCTCGTGGGTGAGGCCCCGCCGGCGATGCTGCGGGCGATTTTCTCGGCCCGCGCCGTCTCGCTCGCCATGCCCTGGAGGGCCGTGTTCAGGATGCCGGCTATCTGCATTGCGGTGGCCTCGTTGATCCCTTGACGTTCTACGCGACGGCACTTTCCATCGCGTGAACGGCAAAGCCGGCCGGATGCTCGATCCTGTGTTGATTCGGCACAGGATCGGGAAGCCTCAGTGCCCAGGATGCAGGGCGTCGTTCAGATACATGCAGGTCAGCATCGTGAAGACGTAGGCCTGGATGATCGCCATCAGCAGTTCCAGCGCCGTCAGCGCCACCGTCATGGCGAGCGGCAGCACCGCGCCCAGAAGGCCGAGCGTGCCGAGTTCGCCCATCGAGACGACGAAGCCGGCAAACACCTTGAGCGTGATGTGCCCTGCCAGCATGACGGCGAAGAGACGCACGGAATGGCTGACGGGGCGGGAGAGATAGGAGATCACCTCGATCGGCACGATGATCGGCGTCAGGATCAGCGGCACACCGTCCGGCACGAAGAGTTTCAGGAAACCGGCGCCATGCCGGAACAGACCGTAGAGCGTCACGGTCGCGAAGACCAGCATGGCGAGCGCGAAGGTGACGATGAGATGGCTCGTCACCGTGAAGGCATAGGGGAACATGCCGACGAGGTTTGCCACCAGAATGAACATGAAGAGCGAGAACACCAGCGGGAAGAAGCGCATGCCCTGTTCGCCGGCATTGGCCCTGAGCGTCGTCGCGACGAATTCGTAGACGATTTCCGCGCCCGATTGCCAACGGCCGGGCACTAGGCCGCGCCGGCCCGTTGCCAGAAGCAGGAAGGCGCTCGCGAGCACGACGGTCGCCACCATATAGGCGGAGGAATTGGTGAAACTGAGGTCCAGTCCGCCGATTTCGAACGGGACTAGCGGCTTGATCTCGAATTGCTCAATGGGTCCGGCCATCGGATATCCTCGGAAAGGCAAGGCGCACGACAAGGGCGCGCGCCGTGATCGCGACGCAGCGATGCAGGGCACGCGCGGGCCGCGCGGCAGATTTCAGAACGAACGGGAGTGAAGGGTTCATGGGTCGCGGCATTCTCTCTCGATTGCGAGATGAGGGGCCGTCCCCGGAACGAACAAGGCGCTGGTCGTCCAGCGCGAAGGCTGTTTAGCCGCTGCATCGGCCGATGGCAAGGACCATCGAAAGCAACCGCACCCGGCAATTCGGCGCAGGCCGGCCCGCCCAGCAGCAGATCACGCCGATGGCCGCTCGAACACCATCCAGGTCCAGCGGACACCGAGCGCCCGGTTCGCCGCCTGGTGCGATCCTGCCTCCCGGCACCGCAGCAAAGCGAGGCCGCAGCCGGCGGCGGCCGCAATCGTGTCGTCGTCGCAAATCGGGAACGCGGGCCGGCCGGCAGCCCCGGCACCGTGGCGCAGCGCAAGAACGAGGCGTCCGCCGGGCGCGAGCATTCCCGCCAGCACCGGCAAAGCAATGGCGCGTGCCGCATCGTCGATATGCTGCCACACGCCGTTCAGCGTCACGAGATCGAACGGTCCATGCTGTCGCGTTGCCGCCAGCTCCGGCAGGGTGTCGTTTAGCCAGGTGAGGCCCTTGTCGCCATGCCGCGCCATCCCGGCCTCGCGCAGCGCCCGGACCGGCTCGACCGCCAGAACCCGGTGCCCTTGGCCGGCAAACCACGCCGCATCCCGCCCCGTGCCGGTACCGATATCGGCGACGCGGCCGGGTGTCTGCGGCAGCAGGTCGAGCACGGGTGCGTAGAGCGCCGCCGGATCGAAGGCCTCGTAGCGCTCGATCAGCTCTGGCGTCGCGGCGGCGGCATAGCCGTCCAGAATGTCGTTCATGGTGCTGCCCGTCAGGACGGCGGAAGCATCTTGCCGACGTCGCCGCTCAGCAGGTGCTGGAACGGCCGCGGCGGCAGCTTTCCGGGATTGGCATAGGGATTGGAGAAGGCGAAGATGAAAAACAGGATGACGCCGGAATAGGCGCCGAAGAACGACAGCAGGACGAGATGCGTCTTGGTCGGCCGGTAGACGTAGAAGGCCGCCGAAATGATGATGAGGCCGATGATCGCCGGTCCCCAGAACAGGCCGGAGAAGCGGCCGGCCGAGGCCGCCTCGCGCAACTGGCGGAACCTTGCGATCGCCGCGGTCTTCTCCTTCATGTGGCCGCTCAGATAGCGCTCGCGCTCGGTGGCCGGTGCAAGATCCAGCACCCGCGTGTAAACGGCATTCCACTCCTCCCAGGCACGGGGCGACAGCCCCTCGCGATGGCCGAGCCGCTCCCACTCCTCGTCGACGACGATGACGACATAGCGCGCCAGCCCCTGCTGGATTGGCAGCGCAATCGCCCCGCCATAGCGGCCCGCATCGTTGAAGACGTCGGAGATCGCAATGGCCTCGTCGACCAGCGTCGCGCGCACGCCCTTGTAGTCGTCCAGTTCCTGCGCATAGACGAGCCCGAGGATAAGGCTGTGCAGCGTGGCCACGCGCACGGCGACGTTTCCCGCCACCTCCAGCGTTCTGTCGCCCTCCTGCCCCGGATGGATCAACCGGCGCGCCAGGAAATAGGACCCCAGCACCAGCACGACCGTCGCCACAACGACGGCGGAACCGGACAGCAGAGACGAGAGGACGTCGGCGAGATCTTCCATCGACGCACCATTCGTCACGACCCCTGAAGAATCAAGCCGGAGGCGCCCGCAATCGTTCTTGCGCGCGACGCAATTTTCCCCGCTGTCGCCAGCTGCGCCATACTCAGTGCATCCCGCTAGAGGATACGCTGCCAGGCGTGGCAGTCAGGCGGGGTCGGCGCTTGCGGTGCGGGAAGGACGTGAACCTTCACCGGAAGGGCCTGCGGAAAATGGTCTCCCTCCGGCGACACGGGGGAAACGGCAGGGCATCGGACCACCCCTGTCGTTTCACGCCCCGAACGGCGCGCCGGATGTGCCTGTGCGGCACGCAAGGAGGTTCGGTCTGGCGGATGCGTCGGCATCGTCCGCCGGAATGGCAGCAGTCCGGAAGGGGCAAACCCCTTTCCGCCTACAATGTCCTCAAGGTGAGGTCTTGTGCGGCGAAAAATCGGAACGGCCCATCCCGGAAACCGACGGCAGACATCCGCCGGCACCGGCCTTTGCAGAGGGACCGGAGCGCAGGCAAAAACCGCTGAACGGGGCGCTGAAAGGTGCCACATACACTCACTTTTACGAGGCAGCTTCCAGCGCCCCGTCCGATGCTCCTTGAAACCCCACGGGCGAAGATTCCGCCGCGTGGATGTCGGCATTGGGCGTGCGCGCTGTGCCGGTCAGCCGTCCTCGTAGATCCGCTGCCCGGTCTTCAGCGCCTCATCCAGCCGGCCGCCGTCGGGGAAGATCGACAGCGCCTCGGGCTTGTCGACGCCCGCCACCAGCCGGGGACAGGTCTGCGCTTGACCGAGCACCGTCGTCACGGGGATGACGCCGGCCCAGATGGGCAGCGCAAAATCCTCTTCGTCGTCGCCGACGCCCTTGGCGCGCACCTTGGCAGCCGCCTCGTCGATCGGCATGGCGATGATCGTCGTGGCCTTGGCCTCCTGAGTGGTGATGGGGCGGAGCAGCGCGCTTCGCTCGGGGTAGAAGCGGTCGACGACATCGCGCATCGCCTCGATCTTCTCCTCCGGGTCCTCGACGAGACGGGCGGTGCCGAAGCACATGGCGGAACGGTAATTGGCCGAATGGTTGAAGCCGGAGCGCGCCAGCACCAGCCCGTCGAGATGGGCAACGGTGAGGCAGGCGGGCGTGCCGGTCTTGAGGTGGCGCAGCATGCGGCTCGCCGACGAGCCGTGCCAGTAGAGCGTATCGCCCTTGCGCCAGAACAGCGTCGGCGTCGTATAGGGCTGGCCGTCGATGACATAGGCGACGTGACAGAGCATGGCCGCATCGAGAATGGCGTGCACGGCGGCGCGGTCGTAGCTGCCGCGTTCGTGCAGGCGCTTGACGCGGTTGCGCGGGGTGACGGGATAGGTGGCAGTCTCGGTCTCGGCGGTCATGCATCTTGCCTTTCAGGAATGATGCCGCCATGGTGCGCCATGCCATTGGATCGAAAAAGTACCAATCCTATGCAAAAAAATCAGGCCAATCTGCCGGACTGGTCGTCGCTCATTCCCGTCCTGCCGGCGACCGGAAAGCGCACACCCGCACTGTATCGCGAGCTGCGCCGGCTGATCGAGGCGGGTGCCATTCCGGCCGGCAGCAAGCTGCCGCCGTCGCGCGATCTGGCGCAGCGGCTGAAGACGGCGCGCAGCAGCGTCGTCGCCGCCTTCGAGACGCTGATCGCCGAAGGCTACGCCGTGGCGCGTACGGGCGCCGGCACCTTCGTCGCCGATCGGGTGCCGACGGTAAAGCCGGTGGTCGCCCTCGAAACAAAAAGCGCCGATCCGAAAATGCCGTTGCCCGGCACGCTCGGCGTCGCCATGGCCGATGCCCGCACGCTAAAAATCTTCCGCACGCTGCTGTCGCGCCATCTCACCCGCCCCGGCCCGGAGCACTTCTATTACGGCGATCCACGCGGCGGCGAGGCGCTGCGCCAGGCGGTCGCCGCCTATCTCCGGCAGGCGCGCGGCGTGCGCTGCGAGGCCCGCTCGATCGTCATCACCACCGGCACGCAGCAGGGCATCGACCTCGTCATCCGCGCAGCGCTTTCGCCGGGCGACCGGGTGATGATCGAGGACCCCTGCTACCCCAGCGCCCGGGCCGCCTTTTCCGGAAACGGGTTCGATCTCTCCGGCCTCGCCGTCGATGCGGAGGGCGCCGACATCGCGCTTGCAGCCCCCGGCGCCCGCGCGGTCTATGTCACGCCATCGCACCAGTTCCCGCTCGGCGTGACCATGAGCATGCGCCGCCGCCTTGCCCTCATCGACTGGGCACGCGAGACGGGCGGCTGGATCATCGAGGACGATTACGACAGCGAGTTCCGCTATGCCGGCCCGCCGCTCGCCGCCATGCAAGGCATGGATGACAGCGGCCGCGTGATCTATCTCGGCACTTTCTCCAAGGTGCTGTTTCCCGGCCTGCGCCTCGGCTACGCCGTCATCCCGGATCCGCTGCTCGACACCGTCATGACCCTGCGCAGTCGCACCGACCGCAGCCCGCCGACGCTGGCGGAAGCCGCCCTGACCGACCTCCTGCGCGAGGGCCATTTCGCCGCGCATCTTCGTCGCGCCCGGCGCCAGGCACAGGCGGCGCGCGATGCGCTGGTGGCAGGGCTTTCGGCGGCAGAAAATCTCTCGCTCGACGTGCCGGACCAGGGCCTGCACCTCGTCGCCGGCCTGCCCGCGTCACTCATCGATACGGATGCGGTGGAGATCGCGCGGCATGCCGGGCTCGGCGTGCGGGCGCTTTCGTCCATGGCCGTCACCAACCCGCCGAAGCAGGGCCTGGTCGTCGGCTTTTCCGGCTTTGCGCCCGCGGTCCTGCACGCCGCCGCGACACGATTTGCAGCGGCGCTGTCGGGATTTTAAGCGACGCGGCGGGCCTCGGCGGCGGTGATCGTCGCCACCCAGGCACGGGCGATCGCGAGGCCCGTGGCGTCGGCGCTCGGGCCGTTTTCGGCGGCAATGGCCGCCCGTTTCGCAAGCCAGCCGGGCTGCAGCGTCTCGATGAGGTCCGGGAAGGTCTCGGCCCAGCCATCCACCACCGCGCGGCTCGCCTCGAAATGGAACTGCGTGCCGTAGACGGCGCGGCCGATGCGAAACGCCTGGTTTTCGGCAGCGCCATTGCTGGCAAGCCGCACCGCCCCTTCCGGCAGCGTGAACGTGTCGCTGTGCCACTGGAAGATCGGGAACGAACCGCTGGCGGCGGAGAGCACCGGATCGCCGGCCCCGTCTGCCGTCAGCGCCACGGTGCACCAGCCGAATTCCGGCGCCGCGCCGATGCGGTTCTCCGCCCCATAGGCCCGGGCAAGCAGCTGGCTGCCGAGACACACGCCGAGCACCGATTTGCCGGCGTCGCCGAAACGGCGCATCAGGGCGGCGAGTGCCGGCAGATAGCCGTGCCGCTCGTCGTCGCGGGCATTCTGCGGGCCGCCCATGACGACGATGGCGTCGTGGCCGGTCTCGTCCGCGGGGATGGCGTCGCCGGCATGCGGCCGGCAGATGTCGATCTCGGCGCCTGCCTCCTCGAGCGCCACGCCGATCTGGCCCAGCAACGTCACCTTGTCGTTTTCCACCACCAACACCCGCATGCGATACTCCTGCTCATCGATATCGCGCGAGACAATCATGCCCTCGTGCTTCGTTCAAGGACTTCGAACAGAAAGAACCCGGCTCTTTCGAGCCGGGCGAGGCGGGGAGGATCAGCGAAGGGGAAAATCGGCGGCAGATGCGGATCTTCTTGATGAAGACATTGCCGTAGCGATCGCAGGGTTTTACCGGCTTGAGGAGCAATCGTGCTCGTAGCTGTAGCTGTAATAACCGGCCTGCGAGGGCGCTGCGAAGGACACGGCTGCAACGACGGCGACGGTGGCGGAAAGGATGAACTTGCGCATGGGGTGTCTCCTGATCTCTGGTTGGGGATGAGCCTCTCTCATCCAGTGACCGGACTGTCCCATATCGCCCCGCCCCGCGCTGTTCCGCATGGAACAGGACAAAAAACCCTACGGATAAATCACACCCTTGCGCAGGATGACATTGGCATAGAGCCGCGGCTCGCCGGTCTGCACCAGCGTGTGGGCGGCGCGGACGCGATTGTAGAAATCGGCGCCGACGAGGGGCACGACCGTGCGGGCCGGTTCGTGGCCGGCGCAGCAGGCGATGATGTCGTGGTGCACCGGCTCCAGCGTGTCGCGCTCCTGGCGGAAGGTCGAGCGGAAGATCGCGTCCTCGACGAAATCGTCGATCGGCATCACCGAGAGCACGGCGTTGAGCGCCGGGATCAGCGGCACGCCGTCGAGGCGGATCAGCCGGCGGGCATGTTCGACGCCCGGATAATTGCCGTCGACGATGGCGATCTCGTCGCCGTGGCCCATGGCGCGCAGCGTGGCGAGCAATTCCGGGCTCAGGATGGGGTCGATACCTTTCAGCATTCAGGCAAGCTCCTTGAAGAGGACATTGTGGTCGGGAAGATACCGCGAGAACAGCGGCAGGCTGGCGCCGCCGACCGAGCGGGCGTGGCTGCCGACGGCGCCTTCGACGATCTCGGGCATGGTGACGCCTTGCAGGTCGAGCCGGGCGACGGCGGCCTTCGTCGCCACCACGACCCGCTCCCGCACCCAGGCCGGAAAACCGCCATCGATGATGACGGCGGAAAAGTCGATGACCGAGGCGGAGGCGACGACCGCCTGGGCAAGCGCTGCCGCCATGTCGTCGATCCAGATTTCCAGCGGCGGGCCGAAGTCGATCCAGCCATCGGGCGAATACCACAACGGCTTCGGGTCGATGCCATGTTCGCGCAGAAGATTTTCGAGACGGTAGATCGAGGCGATCTTCAGAAGCTGCACCGTCTCGCCGTCGCGGCCCTGCACGGGCAGCGGGCCGATCGCGCCAGCCGTGCCGGTGCGGCCGGTGAACAGCGCGGAATTCAGCACCACGCCGCCACCGATGAAGGAGCCGATGAACAGATAGAGAAAGTCCGGATATTGCGGGCCGAGGCCGAAGACGAGTTCGGCGGCGCAGGCGCTGGTCGCATCGTTCTGCAGCGCGACCGGATAGGGCACGCACCTGGCGATCTCCGCTTCGAGATCGACGCCGCGCCACTGGTCCATGTCGGCCTGCGGCGCCCCCACCTCCCCCGCCCAGCTCCACAGTTCGAAGGGGGCTGCAACGCCGAAGCCGGCGATGCGGGCGCGCTCCTCCGGCGTGATCGCCGCTTCCAGTTCGGCAAGCCCCTCCTCGACGAAGGCAAGCAGCGGGCCGGGCATCGGATAGGCATAGGTACGGCGGACCTGCCGGCGGATGCCGCCGACGAAATCCATCATGACAAGGTCGGCGCTGCGGCGGCCGATCTTCAGGCCGAAGGAGTAGACCGCGTCGGGATTGAGCCGCATCGGCACGGAGGGCTGGCCGACCTTGCCGCGCATCGGCTCGCCGCGCATCAGCAGACCCTCGGCCTCCAGCACGCGCATGATGACGGTGACGGTCTGGGCGGAAAGGCCGCTGCGCCGGGCGATCTCGGCCTTCGACAAGCTGCCGTGCCGTCGCACCAGCGACATGACGAGCCGCTCGTTATAGGCGCGCACGCGCACCTGGTTGGCGCCCCCGCTGGGATCGAGGATTTCGGCCGGCGCGGCGGGTGCCGTCGCGGCATGTTTGCTCATCGTCTCCTCCCGTGCCGGTCACGACGCGGCGCGCCCTTTCCGGTCCTCTTATCGGCTGCGGTTCCGCTCTTCCATCGGAAACGATGCAGCCGGGGCTTTCACCCGTTCTTTCCACCAGCATGCCACATCGAATTAATAATTCAATTCGATTTATTTATTGACAGGCATTTCTTTTGGTGGTCTTTTCACCCCCGGAAACACGGAAGGCCGGCGGAGGAGCCCCTGGCCCGTGTGACCGGATGGCCCCGGACAAGGGGCGCGTCCCGTTTCGTCCTTGGGAGGATTGATTATATGAAGAAGACCATTGTTTCCGCCGCTCTCGGCGCGCTTGCGCTCGGCGTTGCCTTTTCCTCGCCGGCTGCTGCCGCCGATGTCAGCGCCTGCCTGATCACCAAAACCGACACCAACCCCTTCTTCGTCAAGATGAAGGAAGGCGCCGAAGCGAAGGCCAAGGAACTTGGCGTCACGCTGAAGTCCTATGCCGGCAAGGTCGACGGTGACCATGACAGCCAGGTTGCCGCCATCGAATCCTGCATTGCCGATGGCGCCAAGGGCATCCTGATCGCCGCTTCCGACACCAAGGCCATCGTCGACCAGGTCAAGAAGGCACAGGATGCCGGCCTGCTCGTCATCGCTCTCGACACCCCGCTTGATCCGGCCGGCTCTGCCGACGCAACCTTTGCGACGGACAATCTGCAAGCCGGCAAGCTGATCGGCGCCTGGGCCGCTGCGACACTCGGCGACAAGGCCAAGGATGCCAAGATCGGCTTCCTCGACCTCGTTCCGTCGCAGCCGACCGTCGACGTGCTGCGCGACCAGGGCTTCATGATCGGCTTCGGCATCGACCCGAAGGATCCGAACAAGATCGGCGATGAAGACGATCCGCGCATCGTCGGTCATGACGTGACCAACGGCAACGAAGAAGGCGGCCGCACCGCCATGGAAAACCTTCTCCAGAAGGATCCGGACATCAACGTCATCCACACGATCAACGAACCGGCCGCAGTTGGCGCGTATGAAGCGCTGAAGGCTGTCGGCAAGGAAAAGGACGTTCTGATCGTCTCCGTTGACGGCGGTTGCCCCGGCGTCAAGTCGGTCGCCGAAGGCGTCATCGGCGCAACGTCGCAGCAATATCCGCTGCTGATGGCATCGCTCGGCATCGAAGCCA
The DNA here is from genome assembly GCF_052438155.1 of Shinella sp. NCBI lineage: Bacteria > Pseudomonadati > Pseudomonadota > Alphaproteobacteria > Hyphomicrobiales > Rhizobiaceae > Shinella > Shinella sp. The sequence continues at coordinate 55,395 of NZ_JBQVPI010000010.1, forward strand.
TTGCCCAGTACGCCAAGGACGGCACCAAGCCGAAGCCGACCGAAGGCAAGGACTTCTTCGACACGGGCGTCGCACTCGTCACCGACAAGCCGGCAACGGGCGTCGAATCGATCGACGTCAAGACCGGCACGGAAAAGTGCTGGGGTTGATGCCCTGAGGCTTTCAGAACAGAATGACTATGAAAGGGCGGTTTCAAAGCCGCCCTTTTCAACAACCGGTTGGTAGGCCGGTCTCTTGGGAGGGAGGCGTTGTCATGACAAGCGTCCAGGAATTCGAGAAAACACTGGATCAGAGCGACAAATCGGTCGCTTCATTCGAAGATCGTTCGCCTCTGCGGCGCATCCAACATTTTCTGCATTCGACACCGGCCGCCATTCCGGCCATCGTTCTGATCTTCTCCATCATCGTGTTCGGTGTCCTGAAGGGCGAGCGGTTCTTCACGGCCGGCACCTTGACGTTGATTTTGCAGCAGATCGCCGTCGTCGGTATTCTAGGTGCTGCACAGACCTTGATCATCCTGACAGCAGGCATCGACCTGTCGATCGGCGTCATCATGGTCCTTTCGGCGGTTGTCATGGGCAATTGTGCCGTGACCTATGGCCTGCCGGCACCGCTGGCTGTTCTGGCCGGTTTCGTGACCGGCACGGTCTGCGGGATGGTCAACGGCTTCCTGGTCTCCCGAATGAAGTTACCGCCCTTCATTGTCACGCTGGGCACCTGGAATATCATCGCGGCGATCAACTACATCTATTCGGCCAACGAAACCATTCGCCGTGCCGATATAGAAACCGCGGCACCCCTGCTGGGCCTCTTCGGCGCCAGCTTCAAGCTCGGCTCGGCCGTCTTCACGCTTGGCGTGATCATGATGGTGATAACCGTGATCGCGCTCTGGTATGCGCTCAACCACACCGCCTGGGGACGCCACGTCTATGCGGTCGGCGACGATCCGGAAGCGGCGGAACTGTCGGGTATCCGGGTCAAGGGCGTGCTTCTCGGCGTCTACGGTCTTGCCGGGGCCATTGCAGCGCTTGCTGCCTGGGTCTCGATTGGCCGCAACGGTTCGATTTCACCATCCTGGGCGGTCACGGACTACAATCTCCAGGCCATTACCGCAGCGGTTATCGGTGGCATCTCGCTGTTCGGCGGGCGCGGCTCGATCCTTGGAACGCTGTTCGGCGCGTTGATCGTCGGCGTGGTGTCGATGGGGCTGAACATGCTTGGCGCCGATCCGCAGTGGAAAGTCCTGTTGACCGGTGTCCTCATCATTACGGCTGTCGGCGTCGACCAGTGGATCAGAAAGGTAGCAGGCTGATGGAACCTCTTCTCACCGCACGCGGTATCGTCAAGCGCTATGGCCGGGTGACGGCACTCGACCAGTCCGATTTCGACCTCTATCCCGGCGAGATCCTCGCCGTGATCGGCGACAACGGCGCCGGCAAGTCCTCGTTGATCAAGGCAATCTCGGGCGCGATCCATCCGGACGAGGGCGAAATCCGGCTTGACGGCAAGGTCGTCAACTTCCGTTCTCCATTGGAGGCGCGCGAGGCCGGCATCGAAACCGTCTACCAGAACCTGGCGCTTTCACCCGCCCTGTCGATTGCCGACAACATGTTCCTTGGCCGCGAAATCCGCAAACCCGGGCCGATGGGATCAATCTTCCGCATGCTCGACCGGCCGAAAATGGCCACGATCGCCCGCGACAAGCTCTCCGAACTCGGCCTGATGACGATTCAGAACATCAACCAGGCGGTGGAGACGCTCTCGGGCGGCCAGCGCCAGGGCGTGGCCGTGGCCCGCGCTGCGGCCTTCGGTTCGAAGGTCATCATCCTCGACGAGCCGACGGCGGCGCTCGGCGTCAAGGAAAGCCGGCGCGTGCTGGAGTTGATCCTCGACGTGCGGCGGCGTGGCATTCCGATCGTGCTCATCTCGCACAACATGCCGCATGTCTTCGAGGTGGCCGACCGCATCCACATCCATAGGCTCGGACGGCGGCTGACGGTCATCAATCCCAAGGACTACACGATGTCCGACGCCGTCGCCTTCATGACCGGCGCAAAGGCAGCGCCCACGGAGGCCATTGCCGCATGATATCGCCGACCACCATCGTCGATGCACTCCTACGGCGCGCGGGGGACGCGCGCCGCTTCCTCGTCGGCCTTGCCGGTCCGCCGGCTGCCGGCAAGTCGACCTTGGCCGAAGCGTTGCGCGACGGGCTCGTTGCCCGGGGCGAGCGCGCCGAAATCCTGCCGATGGACGGCTTCCACATGGACAACGGCATTCTCGCCGAGCGCGGGTTGCTGCAGCGCAAGGGCGTGCCGGAATCGTTTGACGGGCGCGGCTTCGTCGATATCGTGCACGCGCTCAAACGGGCAGATGGCGAAGTGCTGGTTCCGGTGTTCGACCGGTCGCGCGAGCTTGCCATCAATGCCGCCCGCGCCATTCCGGTCGAGACGCGTTTCATCCTTGCCGAAGGCAATTACCTGCTCTTCAAGGATGCGCCCTGGGATAGGCTGGACGGCGTGTTCGACTTCACCATCTTCGTCGGCCCGCCCTACCCCGTGCTGGAGGAACGGCTGCGCCAGCGCTGGATGGGTTATGCGCTGCCCGAGGACCAGATCGGCTGGAAGCTCTACGGCAATGATTTGCCGAACGGAAAGCGCATCCTGGAAAATTCCCGGCCTGCCGACCTGCATATCGACCTGTTCTGAAGCGATTGTCGTCAGCGCCCGCGGATGCTATCGCAGCCGCAAACACGGGAGCGACACCGATGACCACAGACCTCACCATCCGCCGGCCGGACGACTGGCACCTGCACCTGCGCGACGGCGCCATGCTGGAAGGCGTGATCGGCGATACCAGCCGCCACTTCGCCCGCGCGATCATCATGCCCAACCTCGTGCCGCCGGTCGTCACCACCGCCGACGCCACCGCCTATCGCGACCGCATCCTCGCAGCCCTTCCCGCTGGCGACCGGTTCGAGCCGCTGATGACGCTCTATCTCACCGAGCACACCGACCCGGACGACGTGGAAGCCGGCTACAAGAGTGGCCTCATCCGTGCGGTCAAGCTGTACCCGGCCGGTGCGACGACCAATTCGCATGGCGGCGTGCGCGACATGGACAAAGCGATGCCGGTGCTGGAACGCATGGGCAAAATCGGCCTGACGCTCTGCGTGCATGGCGAGGTGACGACGCCGGAGGTCGATATCTTCGACCGCGAGGCCGTGTTCATCGAGACGGTGCTCGATCCGTTGCGTCAGCGCCTGCCGGAGCTGCGTGTGACGATGGAGCATGTCACGACGAAGAACGGCGTCGACTATATCACGACGTCGAAGGCGAACCTTGCCGGCTCGATCACCACGCATCACCTGATCATCAACCGCAACGCCATCCTCGTCGGCGGCATCAAGCCGCATTACTACTGCCTGCCCGTCGCCAAGCGCGAGGAGCACCGGCTGGCGCTGCGGGCCGCGGCAACGTCCGGTGATGCCCGATTCTTCCTCGGCACCGATTCCGCGCCGCATGTCGATCCGCTGAAGGAATGCGCCTGCGGCTGCGCCGGCATCTACACCTCGATCAACACGATGAGTTGTCTGGCACATGTGTTCGAACAGGACAGCGCACTCGACAAGCTGGAAGCCTTCGCCTCGCTGAACGGCCCGACCTGGTACGGCCTGCCGGTCAACGAAGAGACGATCCGCCTGGTCAAGCGTGCGGAGCCGGTTTCCTTCCCGGCCAAGATCGAGACGGGGGCAGGACCTGTAACAGTCTTCGACCCGATGTTCCCGCTGCACTGGGACGTCGCCTGAGCAATTCCAGCAAAAGTGTGCAGCGGTTTTGCGTTGGAAGACAGGTCTAGATGAAGGGTCGGGCTTCTCTCTTCAGCCCCTCCCATCCGGCCAGCGCGAGCAGGCCGTCCGCATCGAGGATTTCGCAGCCCTTGTCCTCCCAGCGCATCAGCTTGCGATCCGACAGCTTGCGCAGCGTCTTGTTGGTGTGGACGAGGGAAAGGCCAAGCGTATCGGCGACATGCTGCTGGGTGATCGGGATGACGCGCCGCCCGCCCGTGACGCCTGCCGAGCGGGCGCGCTGGTGGATGAAGGACAGGAGATAGGCCGTGCGCTCCAGCGCCGAACGCCGGCCCACGCTGAGCAGATGTTCGTCGAGGATGCGCTCCTCCTGGGCGGCGATCCAGGTGAGGTCGTAGCCAAGCGAGGCGTGCCGCTCGAACAGCCGTTCCAGCTTGGAGCGCTCGAAGACGCAGAGCGTGACGGGCGTCAGCGCCTCGACGGAATGATTGATCTCGCCCATCAGGCTGCCTTGCAGGCCGAGAAGATCGCCGGGCAGCACATAGTTCATGATCTGGCGCCGGCCATCCGGCAAAAGCTTGTAGCGGAAGGCCCAGCCGGAGAGCACGGTGAAGAGATGGGCGCTGTGCATGCCCTCGACGAGGATGGTCGCACCGCGCTCGCTCGACAGTTCACCGCTCTTGAACTGCGAAACGAAGTCCAGCTCCTTCGAGGTGAAATCGCGGAAGCCCGGAAGCTCCCGCAAGGGGCATTGCTGGCAGGGCGTGCGCCATTTCGAGAGATGGTTTCCCGCCGTGCTGCCCGCCATGCTGCCTTACCCCTTCCGTTCCCAGCCCTGAACACCGGGCTGGCTTGCTGAACGTGGAACATCTCCCGTTGTTCCAAAAGGCGGTTTTGCTATGTCTTTTTTAAATGACACATTTGGGGTCGAAGCCCACAGTCCGCGTCCCGAACCGTCGGTCAATCCGGCGGTTCCGCATGGATGAGGAGTGCGGCGCCATGAAACCTTTTCTTCCGCACATCGTAATCGCAGAACACGAATTCCTGATCGCGCTCGACGCGGAATTTCTGATCAAGGCGGCGCTCGACTGCCGCATATCCCTCATCCGGCCGGAGCAACTCGACCAGTGGGATGAGGCGGCGCTTTCGGATATCGATCTCTGCCTGCTCGACGTACCGCTCGACGCGACACACATAAAGGCGCGTATCGAGCGGCTGATCAGCGCGCGGGTGCCACTGCTTTTCACGACGGTCGGCGACATCGATGCCCGCGGCGTCGAAGGCTTCGAGATCATTCCCGTCGCCAGAAAACCTTATGACGGCGAGGCGATTGCAGCGCTCATCAACACGCGGCTGCGGCCAAGGCCGCAACCGCTCGAAAGCATCGATCAGAACTGACGGCCGAGCTTCGCGTCGACCGAGTGGCTGTTTGCACCGCGAATGACGAAGTAAAACATGATCAGCGCCCAGAGGATCGACTTTTCCGCGCCCATCAGGCCCTCGGCCTGCACGATGCCGTGGAAATAGACGGTGACGGCCAGCACGATCATCGCCGCGAAAGCGGCCGGCCGCGTGAAGAGGCCGATGGCGATCAGGATGCCGCCGAAGAATTCGGTAGCGGCAAGCAGCGGCGACCAGAAGACGCCGGGATAAAAGCCGAGGCTTTCGACCATGCCGCTCGCGCCGAAGGGGTTGATGATCTTGCCGTAACCGTGGGTGACGAGCAGCAGGCCGGCGGCAACGCGCAGGATCGTTTCCGCGCTCTCACCGAGCGCCGCATAGAGGTTGCCAAGCGACGGAATGATGAGGCGGGGACGGCTGGTGGTGAAGTCGGTCATGGGGTCTCCTGGTGAAATATTGCACTGCACCACGTCTCCCTCATGAACCGGGCTGCGACAAGATGTCCAGCTACAAAACATGATAAATTGAGTTGACATTTCCGTGAAGTGATCGCGCGCAGGCAGGTGCCAAGCCGCGTGCGCTGCTATATGCTTTCCCGATCATCAGGAGGTAGCCATGACCGGGGAAAAGCCGCGCGTTTCCATACTCTACTGTACCCAGTGCAACTGGCTGCTGCGCGCCGGCTGGATGGCGCAGGAGCTGCTGTCGACCTTTTCCGATTCCCTCGGCGAGGTGGCGCTCATTCCCGGAAGCGGCGGCAATTTCGAGATCCGGGTCGGCGCGGCGCTGGTGTGGGAGCGCAAGCGCGACGGCGGTTTTCCCGGGCCGAAGGAACTGAAGCAGCGCGTGCGCGACGTCATAGAACCGGGCCGCGATCTCGGTCACACGGATCGCGTGGCCGACGGCAATCCCGGATGAAACGAAAACGGCGGGCCGAGGCCCGCCGTTCCTATCCGTCACCCGACCACGCTAGCGGTAAGGCGAATAGCACATGCGATAGATACCGCCGCCAGCATGGTAGCGGTTGGTATAGGGGTCATAGGTGCGGTAGCGGTTGGAGCACCACCGGACATGCGCGTTCCCGCCGCCACCGTAGTAGCGCGGCCGCTCGTAGCGCGGGCGATAATAGCGTGGCCGCTCGTAGCGACGCTCGTAACCGTCGTAATACGGGCGATTGTAGCGGCGATATTGCCGGCGTTCACAACCATAGCCGTAGCAGAACTCCACCTGGGCTCTGGTGACGTCGCTTTTTGTCTCGACCTTCGGCACGGCCAGCGGAACGGCCTCGGCCGCTCCCATGGGCGCGATTGCGGAGGCAATGCTCATCGCGCAACCGAAAACGAAGTTTCGAATCTTCGACATGTTGATCCTCACTGTTCTGGCGGGATTTATCCCTGTCACGTCCCTACTTTGCATTACGTTCACGCATTTTGTTTTATTCATGATCGCGCATCAGCACGGGATTTACCGCCGGATCTGCGATCCGCAAGAGGCATGAGGGGACGAGATGAGCCTGAAATTTGGAACCAGCGGCCTTCGGGGTCTCTCGGTCGATCTGGAGGGACCGGCGACAGCACTCTATGCCACGGCTTTCGCCCGCCATCTGCTGGTGGCAGGCATCGCCCGAGAGGGCGACGTGGTTCTGGTCGGCCGCGATTTTCGTGCCTCCAGCCCGGCCATCTCGGCCATCGCGATCGCCGCCCTGCGCAAGGCCGGGTTTACCCCGCGCGATTGCGGCGCGCTGCCGACGCCGGCACTTGCTTTGCTCGGCCTCGCCCGCAAGGCGGCATGCCTGATGGTCACCGGCTCGCACATTCCCGCCGACCGCAACGGCATCAAATTCTACCGGCCGGACGGCGAGATCGACAAGACGGATGAAGCCGCCATCACCGCGGCCGCCGACGCGATCCGCGCCGAGGGTACCGTCCTTGCCGCCGAACAGGAAACGGCAGGCGATCTACATGACGCGGCGATGGCGCTATACGACGCACGCAACCGCCTGCTGCTGCCGGACGGCAGCCTCGCCGGCCTGCGGGTCGGCGTCTACCAGCACTCGACGGTCGCACGCGATCTGTTCGTCTCGGTGCTCGCCCATTACGGCGCGGATGCCGTGGCACTTGGCCGGTCGGAAACCTTCATTCCGGTGGATACGGAGGCAGTTTCCAGCGAGACGGTCGCGCTGCTGCAGGGCTGGGCCGTGCAGCACGGGCTCGACGCCATCATCTCGGCCGATGGCGACGGCGACCGGCCGCTCGTCACCGACGAGACCGGCACGCCGATTCGCGGCGACCTGGTCGGCCTCATCGCCAGCCGCTTCCTCGGCGCCACCGCCATCGCCACGCCCGTGACATCCAATTCCGGCATCGAAGCCGCAGTCGATGGCACCGTACTGCGCACGAGGGTCGGCTCCCCTTTCGTCATCGCGGCCATGAACGAAGCGGTCGCGGCCGGCGAAAACGCCGTGGCCGGTTTCGAGGCCAATGGCGGCACGCTGACCGCCACCCCCTTCACCGTGAACGGCCACGCGCTCGCGCCGTTGCCGACGCGCGACAGCCTGATGCCGGTGCTCGCCGTGCTGGCGCTTGCAGCCGGGCAAAAACGCCCGCTCTCCACGATCGCCGCCGGCTTCGCCCTGCCGGCCGCAGCAAGCGACCGTCTCGAAAACTTCCCCGTCGAAACGAGCGCCGCGCTGATGGCCGAACTGCGCTCCGGCGCCGGCGCGCTTGCTGCGTTCCTGGCACCGATCGGCGTGCCATCCAAGGTCAGCGACATCGATGGATTGCGCGTGACGCTGGAGACCGGCGACGTCGTGCATTTTCGTCCGTCCGGCAATGCGCCGGAAATGCGCTGCTATGTGGAGGCCCGCGACGAGGCCGCCGCTCTCCGGATGCTGGCGGCCGGGCTTGCGCGCATTCGCGAATGGGCGCTCGGCCAGTGAAGGTTTTTGCGCAGCAGCAAGTTTTCGCCAAGCTGTTGCAAAAACTTCAAAAAGCCTGTTGACACCGGGCGGCGCTCCTTCTACATCGCTCTCCGTCGCCCAGATGGCGGAATTGGTAGACGCGCCAGCTTCAGGTGCTGGTACTCGAAAGGGTGTGGAGGTTCGAGTCCTCTTCTGGGCACCAAATTCCCGTTTCGGTTTTTCCGAAACACTAAAAAAGCCCGGCTCTGCCGGGCTTTTTTGTTGCCGGTAGATACCCTGCTCGCCGTAGCGCAGAATCTTCCGATTGCGCCTTGCGTCCGAGCTGCGATAGGCACATAAGCCTGAGAATCAGTCATCCGCTTCTGCGATCAGGATCATCGTGGCCATTCCTCCGCACGATGCCCAGAAACCGGGCACTTCATCCAGGTTCAGGTTTTTTGCACCGATTCTCGCCGGTGCCACGCTCAAGGAGCGGCTGATCGGCTGCGTCGGCGCGCTCATCGGCATCTGCCTGACCAGCCTCGTCTGCGCACTCTTTATGGGGCAGGATCCGAACCTGCCGCTGATCGTCGCGCCCATTGGCGCCTCCGCCGTCCTGCTCTTCGCCGTGCCGGCAAGCCCGCTTGCCCAGCCCTGGTCGATCGTCGGCGGCAACACGATTTCCGCCTTTGTCGGCGTCAGCGTCGCCACGCTCGTGACCAATCCGTCGCTCGCCATCGGCCTTGCCGTGGCCCTTGCCATCCTCGTCATGTCGCTGACCCGCTCGCTGCACCCGCCGGGCGGTGCTGCGGCGCTGACCGCCGTCGTCGGCGGTGCTGCCGTCGCCCGGGCCGGCTTCTGGTTTCCGCTGGTGCCGATCGCGATCAACTCGCTGATCCTTGTGGCCGTCGGCATGGTGTTTCACAGGCTTGCCGGGCGGCAATATCCGCATCGCCAGGCGATTTCGCCCGTCAACGCGCACAAGACCGCCGACCCGCCGGCCGCCTTTCGCGTCGGGTTCAACAGCAAGGACATCGACGTCGCCATTGCCAGCCTCAACGAGACGCTCGACGTCAGCCGCGCCGATATCGACGCGCTGCTGCGTCAGGTCGAGCTTCAGGCTCTGCTGCGCCAGCGCGGCGAGCTTACCGCCGCCGACATCATGTCGCGCGACGTGGTGACGGTCGCCGAGAATGCGACGGCGGACGAGGCGCGCGCCCTGCTGCTCGACCACGATATCCGCACGCTGCCGGTGCTCGACGCGACAGGACATCTTCGCGGCACCGTTGGCCTCCGGGAACTGGCCGCCATGGCGCCCGGCACGCCGCTTCCCGTATCGCAGGCCGCGATCGCTAAACCGTCCGACCCGGCGATCGGCCTTTTGCCGCGCCTGACGGACGGCAGCATCCACGCTGTCGTGGTCCTCGATGAGGAGCACTACGTCGTCGGAATCATTTCGCAGACCGACCTTTTGGCGACGCTGGCAAAAAGCCTCTCCCAGGCCGGCCCGGCCAGCCTGATGGCCGGCCACGGGCAGGGTATCTGAGAGCCGACCGGCTTCAGGCCGCCGACGGCCCTGGACCCGTTGTAGGTCCGTTTTCGTTCGCCGGCGCGAAGGCGCGTTCTTCCAGCCCTCCGGCAATCAGCCGGAATGCCGGCCGCACCATCGGGATCGACGCATAGGAGAGATCGGACACGGCCACCGGCTGGAAAAGCACCTTTTCCAGAACGATCCAGTCTCGCCGGCCCTCTGGCCGGGCGAAGGCCATGGCCTGCCCCTCGCTGAGGCCGAGCAGCGCCAGGCCATAGAAGGTGGTGACCGGCAGGAAGGCGCTTCCCGGGGCATAGGTGCCGGGAAGGCAAAGCGTGCGGGTATCGGTGAGCCCGCTTGCGCAGCGGAACGATACGCGCGCGTCGATCATTGCCAGATCCGCGGGCGGGCGGCGTTCTGCCGTCAGGCGGCCGGCCGACAGTTTCCGGTCGAGCAATGCCGTCCATTCCTCCGTCAGCGGCGGCCAGTCGCTTCGCAGCTTTTCCAGCACATAGACGTCTCTTGCCGTGAGCATTGCGGGATCGCGTCCCATAGCCATTCTCCATCCTGCCCGCCCCTCGAGGCGCGGCAAACAAACCCATGGTGGAGAAGCCCCCTGGCCGCGGATGCGGCTCAGGGGGTCACGATCCTGCGACGAGGCAGCCTCCGATGCGTCCGGAAGATGAGAAGGACAGGAACTTCATCGCCACGCGCGCCTCAGGACGCGCGGGCCGTTTCCGGCGCGGCGGCATGCACCGAGACAACGGTGAGGCGCCGCACCCGGCCGTCGCGCGCGGCCCATTCGATCGACTGGCCGGCGGAAAGGCCGAGAAGGGCGGCCCCGACCGGGGTCAGCACAGAAATGCGCTGGCGGGAAATATCGGCATCCTTCGGGAAGACCAGTTCGGCGGTCTGCACCGCGTCGTCGTCGATGCGGAATTCGGCAATCGAGCCCATGCGCATGATGCCGGGCGCCATGCGCGCGTCGTCGAGGATCTTTGCCCGGTCGAGTTCGGCGGCGAGTTGTTCTGCGGCATGCGGATCGCGCTCGGCCAGCATGTCGGCAAGGTTCGACAGGCGGACATGTTCGGAACGGGCGATGGTGATGGCAGGCCTACGGCCGCCCTTGGTCTTGCTGGTCATGGAAACCTCACGACACGGAGTCTCGCGGCCCGACAGGCACACGAAAATGAAAAACGGGGATTTGAGTGTCGCGCTGGTCTGGCACGGTTCCCATTTTACGGAACCGCATTTGCCCCACGGCTGGGGCACGACGCGACCAAGCCGAGGGGCTAGTGTCCTGCGAGAGGAAACAGCCGTTTCAGAAACCGGGCAAGGGATGGCATCGTGGTCATGCGTCTATGATGGGATGAGCGGGGTGGCAAAGTCAAGCCGGCGCGCCGGAACGTCGCGCTTGAAGCGCAGGCCGTTCCGGTTTCAGATAGGCAAGCCGGCCACGAGGAGGCTCACATGCCGATAGGGATCAAGCGCGTTTACGACGAAGCCGAACCGCAGGACGGCGCGCGTATTCTCGTCGACCGGCTCTGGCCGCGCGGCATTTCGAAGGACAAGGCCGCCTTTGCCGAATGGATGAAGGAGCTGGCGCCGACAACGGCCCTTCGCCAGTGGTTCGATCACAGGCCGGAGCGCTGGGCGGAGTTCCAGACACGCTACCGGGAGGAGCTTCGGGAAAACCCGTTGATCGATACGCTGCGCGAGCGCGCCAGAACCGAAACCATCACCCTGCTCTACGGATCGCGCAACCGGGAATTCAACCACGCCAGGGTGCTGGCAGATTTTCTGCTGGAGACATAGCAAGCGGAATTCGTTTGCCAGGTAAGGAGAAAGGCGCAATCCTCGAACTCCCCGCGCCGCAGAGGCCGAATTCATGGACGACGACGACAAACCTGCCACCTTCGCCTCGCCGGCCTGTTTCCTGCATGAGGTCGATCCGGCCTATTCGGGGCTGCCGGCGCCGCTCGACCTGCAAGCCTGGACCGACGTCAACCGCTGGCGCAAGAGCGAGCGCGAGCGCCTCATCGCCGAGCGTCTCGCCATTCCGGCCGAAACACGGGCGCACCATGGGGACACGATTGCGGCCGGCGTGCTGGCGGAAATCGGCGATCTGACGGACCGCATCGTCAGCGCCTACTGGCCGTTTCGCGGCGAGCCGGATCTGCGGCCATTCCTGCAAACCGTGGCGGAGCGCGGCGGGCGCACGGCCCTGCCGGTGGTCGTCGAGAAGGGACGGCCGCTGGAATTCCATCTCTGGCAGACGGGTGAGGCACTGTCGCGCGGCGTCTGGAACATTCCGATCCCGGCCGAGCAGCGACCCTGCCTGCCGGACATCGTCATCGCGCCCGTCGTCGGCTACGACCCGGCCTGCTACCGGCTCGGTTATGGCGGCGGTTTCTTCGACAGGACCTTGGCGGCGATGCCGAAGAAGCCACGCGTCATCGGCGTCGGCTACAGCGTCGCAAAACTAGCGACGATCTATCCGCAACTGCACGACATTCCGATGGACGTTATCGTCACGGAAGCCGGCACCGTCCGTCCCTACATTTCCACCGTGCGGGCATTGACGTAGAGCGCCCGGCCGGCGAACCAGCCATTGACGGCAGCGCCAACGCCAAGCAGCACGAAGAGCACGGCGCTCCAGGCAAAACTGCCCGTCCAGCCGCGGATGAGGCCGACGATCAGCGGGCCAATGGCCGCCAGCAGGTAGCCGACGCATTGCGCCATGCCGGACAGATGCGCCGCCACATGCGGGTCACGCGTGCGCAGCACGATGACGGTCATCGCCACCGCGATCAGTCCGCCCTGGCCGATGCCCTGCAGCACGGCCCAGATCCACACCGACCAGAGCGGCGCGAAGAGCAGGCCAAGAAGCGCCACGACGGCGAAGCCGCAGAGCACGACGTTGATCAGCCGCTGGTCCTTGCCGCGCACGGCGATATGCGGCGCGACAAGGCAGGCGCCGGCCTGCACCATCACGGAGATTGAAACGATCGCCCCGGCTGTCACGCCATCCAGCCCGCGCTCGCGCAGGATCGGCACCAGCCAGCCGAAGACACAATAGGCCAGTGCCGATTGCAGGCCCATGAAGAGCGTGACGTGCCAGGCGAGCCTGTCGCGCCAGAGCCCTTCGACGCGAAATCCCGTACGCTTGGCCTGCATGCGGGTGCCAAGCACCTGCGGCAGCCAGAGCAGCCCCACCAGGAAGGCCGGCAGCGCCCAGATCGCCAGCGCCCCATCGAGAGAGCCGCCAAGGGCATGTTCGAAGGGCAAGGTCAGGCCGGCAGCACTCGCAGCACCGGCGCAAAGCGCCATCGTGTAGCACCCCGTCATCAGCGCCGCCTTGTCGGGGAAGTCCCGCTTGACGAGGCCGGGCAACAGCACATTGCCGACCGCGATCGCAGCACCCGCAAGCGCTGTGCCGAGAAAGAGCAGTGGCACGGAGGACAGGCCACGCAGCGCCGTGCCGAGCGCCACCACGAGGAGGACGACCAGCAGGGTTCGCTCCGTACCGATGCGTTGCGCGAGGCGCGGGGCGAGCGGCGAGAACAGGCCGAGGCAGACGACGGGCAGCGTCGTCAGCAGGCTGGCGCCGGTGGCGGAAAGGCCGAGCAGGTCGCGGATCTCCGGCAGCAGCGCCGAGGCGCTGGAAAATACCGGCCGCAGATTGAAGGCGATGAGCACGAGGCTGGCGCCGAGCAGGACGCGCGCCAGCGTGCTTTTCGGCAGGTGCGCTGCGGGCGCCGGCACGCTGTCGGCTTCGGCGTCGATGAGGTCGATGGCGCCGGGATCATTGAGAACGGTCATGACAGCAGCAACCGGTCGAGAGCCGACAGCATGGGCGCCATGAAACGGCGCACCGCGGCATCGGCCGCCTCCGGATCGCCGCTTTCGATGGCATCGATGATCGCGGCATGGGCGGCCATATCCGGTTCCGGAAGGTCTTCACCCAGCGTCGCCTCGATGGTTTCGGAAATCAGCGTGGAAAAGAATTCGTACATGCCGATCAAAACGCTGTTTTGCGAGGCGGCGATCACCGCCCGATGGAAGGCGAAGTCGCGGGCAACGAACCCCGCTTTGTCGCCATCGCCGTGGTCGCCACGCTCGGTAAGCAGCGCGCGCAGCCCGGCGATCACGGCCGGTGTGTGGCGCAGCGCCGCAAGCCGCGCGGCCTCCGCATCCAGCGCAAGGCGCGCCTCGAACTGATCACGCAGGCCCGCACGGCGGGCCATGGTGAGCGGGCGGGTGCTATCGGCCGCCGAGAGCACATAGGTGCCGGAACCCTGCCGGGTTTCGAGGTAACCCTGCGAAGCGAGCACGCGCACCGCCTCGCGCACCGTGCCGCGGCTGACGGACAGCATGGCGGACAAGGTCGCCTCGTTCGGCAGTTTTTCGCCCACCGCCCAGCGGCGCTTGAGGATTTCATCGCGGATCGCCTCGACGGCGGTGTCGGCGAGATTGGTCTTGCTGAGGGAAAACATGGCAAACTCATAAAGTCATCTGATGACTTTATGAGTAGCGGTCTCCACGGCTGGCGTCAAGGACGTGGGCCGGCGCCGAACGCACCGGCCGATTGGCGAAACCGCGCTGCTCAGCCGTTCGAGACAGGCGCCGGGCCGGTACGGCCCGGGCCATCACGGAAGACCGACTACTGCTTGCGCGGCCAGGTATCGGCGAGGCGGTAGCCGGCAGGCCATGGATCTTCCGGATCGAGCATGACCTGGCTGGTGCCGGTGATCCACGCGCGGCCGGAGATTTCCGGCACGATGGCCGGGCGGCCGCCGACCGTGGTTTCGCCGACGATGCGGCAATCGAAGCGCGAATCGAGGATCGAATAGCCGGAGAAGGACTGGCCGATCTTGATCTGGCCGCGGGCATGCAGCACCGCCATGCGGGCGGAGCAACCGGTGCCGGTCGGCGAGCGATCGAGCTTTGCGGGCTGGATGACGACCGTGTTGCGGCCATGCAGGGCGCCATCACGCTCCTCGACCGGCAGCGTCAGCTGGCAGAAGGAGATGTGGTTCCATTCCGGGTTTTCCGGATGGGTGAAGCCGAGTTGCTCGTTGGCGGCCTTGGTGATGCGGATGCCGGTTTCGGCAAGTTCGCGCGCCTCGTCCGGCGTGACCGAGAAACCAAGGGCACGGGCATCGGCGAACACAAAACTGTCGCCGCCATAGGCGGTGTCGACGGTGAGCGTACCCAGGCCCTCCACTTCCAGCCTGGCATCCAGCTTGTCGGCGAAGGACGGCACGTTGGTGACGGTGATGCGCTCGGCCTTGCCGTTGCGGCAGGTGGCAACGACGTTGACCAGCCCACCCGGCGCTTCCAGTATCATGTGGGTTTCCGGCTCGACCATCGGCACGATGCCGCTATCGAGCAGCACGGTGGAGACGCAGATCGAGTTGGAGCCGGACATCGGCGGCGTATCTTCCGGCTCCATGATGATGAAGCCCATGGTGGCGCGCGGGTCCTTCGGCGGCACGAGGAGATTGATGTGGCGGAAGACGCCGCCGCGCGGTTCGTTCAGCACGAAATTGCGCAAAGTCTTATCTTCGGCGATGAAATTGCGCTGCTCCCACAGCGTGTTTCCCGGCGGGGGCGCGACGCCGCCGACGATGACATCGCCCACCTCGCCCTCGGCGTGGCAGGAGACGATGTGGATGACCTTGCTGCTGCGCATGGCACTTTCTCCGATTTCAGGCTGTTCTTCGCGTTGCGGGCCGATCCCGACGACGCGGTTGACCTTTCATAGATAGATTGGATCCAATATACAATCAGCTTTTATGCGACGGCGGCGGGCGCTCGTTCTGTTGCCCCTTCGCCGGATTCCACCTATGAGCATAGCTTCACTCTACCGGGGTTCGACGTGATGAAATTTGCTGCCGTCGATGTCAGGCAGGCCGCCTCGGCCGCCGACATCGTCTATGAGGCCCTGCGCAAGGCGATCATCGAGGGAAACCTCGCTGAGGGCGCAAACCTTCGGCAGGAAGAGATTGCGCAGATGTTCAACACCAGCCGCATTCCCGTGCGCGAGGCGCTGTCCCGGCTGGAACAGCATGGCCTTATCACCACCCAGCGCTATAAAGGCGCCGTTGTCGCCGGACTTTCCATCGAGGAGATCGAGGAAACCTTCGAGTTCCGCGCGCTGATCGAGGCCGAGGTCATCCGCCTCGCGGTCCCCAATCTCGACCGCGAGACGCTGGAAAAGGCGCAGCGCTACTGCAGCGCGTTCGACCGGGAGACCGATCCGCACCGCTGGGGCGAAATCAACCGCAATTTCCACTACACGCTCTACGAAGCCTCCCGCCGCCCCTATTATCTGCAGAACGTGCACTCCTCCCTCGACCGCATCGACCGGTATCTGCGCGCCCAACTGACCTTCACCAACGGCG
Organism: Shinella sp.; assembly: GCF_052438155.1. Lineage (NCBI taxonomy): Bacteria > Pseudomonadati > Pseudomonadota > Alphaproteobacteria > Hyphomicrobiales > Rhizobiaceae > Shinella > Shinella sp. Next base: position 71,441 of record NZ_JBQVPI010000010.1, read on the forward strand.
TGCCGCGCGCCGGGCGCGAGCATGAAGCGATCCTTACCGCCTGCGAGCGTGGCGATGCCGACCTCGCCTCGCGCCTGACACGCGACCACATCCTCGACGCCGGACGGTCGCTGGTGACGTTTCTGCGAGAACACCGGGCCTGAGGACTTCCCGCCTCTCCGCATTTTTCCTGCGCGGCAGGTGCTGATTTCCCCGCCTTTTCATCTTTCGCACCGCTATCTCATAAATTGCCAAAAACCTTTCTTTTGGAGGCTTGACGACGCTTTCGTCAAAATGCCCATTTTAAACGATTGATAGCGTCCACAGAGAATTGTATTTCTTTTGTCGACAAGAGGATTTTCGATGACCGATACCGATTCCAATTCCCTGCCGGAACGCAAACGCGGCTCCGGCGTCAAAATGGTCTACGACCTTTTGCGCGACGAAATCCTCGACCTGAAGATCGCCCCCGGCAGCCCGGTGGACGAGGTACAGCTGGCCGAGCGGTTCAAGATGTCGCGCACGCCGATCCGCGAGGCACTGGTGCGGCTCGCGGGCGAAGGGCTGATCGAGACCCTGCCCAATCGTTCCACCATGGTCGCGAACATCGACTTCCTCAACCTCAACACCCTCTTCGACGCGCTGGTGCTGATGTATCGTGTGACGACCCGGCTGGCGGCCCAGAGCCATCGTCCCGAGGACCTGCCGATCATCCGCGGTTTTCATGAGGATTATGCGGCGGCGGTTCAGGCCCGCGACACGCTGGCGATGATCGCCACGAATGCGGCCTTTCACGCCGCAATCGCCGACGCGGGCCGCAACCCCTATTTCACCGGGCTGTTCCGCCGGCTCCTGGACGAGGCGCGGCGCATCCTCCGGCTCTACTACCAATCCTATGAAGCGCAGTTTCCGCAACGCTTTGTCGAAGAGCACGCGGAAATCATCGCCGCGATCGAGGCCCGCGACGTCGAGGCCGCCGATCGTCTCGGAAAGGTGCATGCCGAGCAGATCGTGGCTCAGGTCCAGAAGCTGTTCAGCCGCAATCAGAGGCTCGACATCGTCCTCTAGCGGCCTTGTATTTTTCTTGTCGACAAATAAAATACAAGATGCTATATCCACCATCGAGAGAGGGGAGGCCTTGCCTATGTGCGGGAGACTCCCGACCAACCGCCCATAGGAGATCGACATGAAGGCCAAGATTTTTTCCGGCGTAATTCCCGCCCTGATGACCCCCTGCAAGGACGACCGCAGCCCGGACTTCGATGCGCTGGTGCGCAAGGGCAAGGAACTCATCGCAAAGGGCATGTCCGCCGTGGTCTATTGCGGCTCGATGGGTGACTGGCCGCTGCTCACCGATGAGCAGCGCATGGAAGGCGTCGAACGCCTGGTGAAGGCCGGCATTCCGCTGATCGTCGGCACGGGCGCTGTCAACACCGCTTCCGCCGCAGCCCACGCCGCGCACGCCCAGAAGGTCGGCGCCCAGGGCCTCATGGTCATCCCGCGCGTCCTGTCCCGCGGCACCGTCGTCGCCGCCCAGAAGAACCACTTCAAGGCGATCCTGTCCGCCGCGCCGGACCTGCCGGCCGTCATCTACAACAGCCCCTATTACGGCTTCCAGACCCGCGCCGACCTGTTCTTTGCGCTGCGTGAGGATCACAAGAACCTCGTCGGCTTCAAGGAATTCGGCGGCGCTGCCGACATGCGCTATGCGGCCGAAAACATCACCAGCCGCGACGATGACGTCTCGCTGATGATCGGCGTCGACACCTGCGTCTTCACGGGCTTTGTCGATTGCGGCGCCGTTGGCGCGATCACCGGCATCGGCTGCGTGCTGCCGAAGGAAGTGCTGCACATGTGCGCTCTTGCACAGGCTGCCGCCAAGGGTGATCCGGATGCCCGGGCCCGTGCGCTGGAGCTGGAATCGGCCCTCGCCGTGCTCTCCTCCTTCGACGAAGGCCCGGACCTCGTTCTCTACTTCAAGCACATGATGGTGCTGAAGGGCGACAAGGAATATACGCTGCACTTCAATGCGGACGACGCGCTTTCCGACAGCCAGCGCGGTTATGTCGAAGCCCAGCTCAAGCTGTTCGACACCTGGTATGCCGAATGGAGCAAGCTCCCCGGCGCCGTGCAGACCTACAAGGCCTGATCGGTCTTTTCTATCGGAATATCGACGCCGCCCGCAGCCGACGCTGCGGGCGGTTTTCGTTTGCCGCAGGCGCTCGGTTCTGCGACGGTCGCAGGACAAACGAGAGGACCTGCGAATGCCTTCCCTGGACGTACTGCTTGCCTTTGCCGTCACCACGGCGATCTTCGCCTTCATTCCCGGTCCCGCGATGCTTTACGCCGCCGCCCGGACGATGGCGGGCGGTCGCGCGGCGGGCCTTATGGCGGTGCTCGGCATTCATCTGGGTGCCTACGCCCATATCATCGCGGCCGCAGCCGGGCTTTCGGCGCTGTTTCACGCCGTTCCGGTCGCCTATACCTGCGTCAAGCTCGCAGGTGCCGCCTATCTGATCTGGCTCGGCATTTCGCTCTTTCGCTCGACGGACACGGGAGAGGACGATGCGGCAGGTTCTGCACCGAAGGGCGGGCGACGGGCTTTCGCGCAAAGCGTCACCGTCGAGATCCTGAACCCCAAGACGGCGATCTTCTTTCTCGCCTTCCTGCCGCAATTCGTCGACAGCGGCGCCGGCCTGCCGATCTGGGTCCAGCTCGCCATTCTCGGCACGATGGTCAATCTGATCTTCACCTTCGCCGATGTGGTCAGCGTCCTGCTGGCGGACGTGATCCTCGCACGGCTGAAGCGGTCGAGCGGCGTGCAATCCCTCGTGCGCAAGGCGGGCGGGACGGTGCTCATCGGGCTTGGCGCCCATCTCGCCCTGCAGAAGGGCTGAGAACCGCGGCAACAGCGCCGCCGCGGTTCAGTTCAGGTTAAATATCCGTCAGGCGATCGCGTCGAGGCCGAGGGCCAGCAGGCGGTCGAGCTGTTCCGTCTCGGCGGCCGTCAGCGTGACGCCGTCCGTTTCGGATTTTTTGCGGGCCACGAAGCGGCGCTGCGAGGGCAGGCGCGCACCCTGGCCGACGATCGCGTCGAACAGCACTTCGGCGCGGGCGAAGGGATTGCCGGGACGGCCGGCGGAAAAGGCTTCCGGCGACATGGCAATGATCAGTTCGCCGTGGAAGGGTGCTAGCGTCGTCGTGCCGAGATAGTCGAGCACTTCCGGGCTCGTCAGGTCGCCGATCATGATGCCGGCGAGAAGTTCGATCATCGTGCCGATGGCAGACCCCTTGTGGCCGCCGAAGGGCAGCATGGCGCCGGCCAGCGCGGCTTCCGGGTCAGTCGTCGGGTTGCCGTCGGCGTCGATCGCCCAGCCTTCCGGCAGTTGTTTACCGGCACGACGATGCAGCTCGATCTCGCCGCGGGCGGCGACCGAGGTTGCGAAGTCGAAGACATAGGGCGACTGGTTCGGGCGCGGCCAGCCGAAGGCGAAGGGGTTGGTGCCGAGCAGCGGCTTGTTGCCGCCGGTCGGCGCGACCGTCGCGTAGCTCGGGCACATGACGAGCCCGGCGAGACCTTCATTGGTCACCGCCTCCACTTCCGGCCACAGCGCGGAGAAATGCGTGCAGTCGTTGATGACCAGCGCGGCGATACCGAGCTTGCGGGCGCGCTCGGCCAATGCCGGAACGCCGAGTTCGAAGGCCGGGTTGGCGAAGCCGCCATTCGCGTTGACCTTGACGATCGCGGAACCCTCGTTGAGGTCGAGTTCCGGCACCGCGTCCGGCTTCACCTTGCCGGCTTTGACGGTGCGCAGCGCGCCTTCGATGCGGAAGATGCCGTGCGATTTGCAGGCGTCACGCTCGCCGGCAACGATGACACGGCCGAGTGCGCCGGCCTGCACCGCGTTGAGGCCGGCATTGCGGAAGATAGCTTCCACACGCTCGTGGAGGGCGGCAATCGTCAAGGTGGTGGTTTGCGTCATCGTTCGTCTCTTCAGGCTGGTGCCGACCGCGGCAGGTTGGCGATTGAACATTTGCATACATAGAGTATACAAGATTTCGACAAGTGCAATTCGCCCCGTAAGACCCTATGTCAGGGGCGAATCCCTCTTCCGCCAGAAAGGTACGTCAAATGGCTTTCACTCCCAACGGTAAACACCTCGTCGCCGGCGAATGGCTCGATGGAAACGGCACGTTCGCCTCGTCGCCGGCCCATGGCCCGGTCCACAACTTCGCCGTCGGCACGGTCGCGCTCGTCAACCGCGCCGCGGAAGCCGCCGAAGAAGCCTTCCTGAGCTACGGTTATTCCTCGCGTGCGACACGCGCCGGATTTCTCCGCGCCATCGCCGACGAGATCGAGGCGCGCGCCGAAGCGATCACCGAGATCGGTAGCCAGGAAACCGGCCTGCCGGAAGCCCGCCTGCAGGGCGAGCGCGGCCGCACGACCGGCCAGCTTCGCCTTTTCGCCGACCATATCGAGAAGGGCGACTATCTCGACCGCCGCCTCGACGCCGCCCTTCCCGACCGCCAGCCGCTGCCGCGCACCGAAATCCGCCTGATCCAACGGCCGATCGGCCCGGTCGCCGTGTTCGGCGCCTCCAACTTCCCGCTTGCCTTCTCGACGGCCGGCGGTGACACGGCCGCAGCACTGGCCGCCGGTTGCCCCGTCGTCGTCAAGGGCCACTCCGCCCATCCAGGCACGGGCGAAATCATCGCCGAAGCCGTCGAGGCCGCAATCCGCAAGACCGGCGTGCATCCGGGCGTCTTCTCGCTGATCCAGGGCGGCAACCGCCAGGTCGGCGAAGCGCTGGTGCAGCATCCGCTGATCAAGGCCGTCGGCTTCACCGGCTCGCTTGCCGGTGGCCGCGCGCTGTTCAACCTCTGCGCCGCACGCCCGGAACCGATCCCGTTCTTCGGCGAACTCGGCTCGGTCAACCCGATGTTCCTGCTGCCGGAAGCACTGAAGGCCCGCGCGGAATCGCTCGGCCAGGGCTGGGCAGGCTCGCTCGCCATGGGTGCCGGCCAGTTCTGCACCAATCCGGGCATCGCCATCGTGGCTGATGGCGCGGATGCCGATCGCTTTACCGCTGCTGCCGTCGAGGCGCTCGGCAAGGTCGGCCCGCAGACCATGCTGACCGACGGCATCGCCAAGGCCTATCACGACGGCCAGGCGCGCTTTGAAAGCCGCAACACGGTGAAGCCGCTGTTCACCACCGAATCCTCCGGCCGCACAGCGCTGCCGAACCTCTTCGAGATCTCCGGCGAACAGTTCCTCGCCGACCACGCGCTCTCCGAAGAAGTCTTCGGCCCGCTCGGCCTCGTCGTGCGTGTCGGTTCGGTCGACGAGATGGAAGCGCTTGCCCGCAAGTTCGAAGGCCAGTTGACGACGACGATCCATATGGATGCCGGCGACCTCGACGACGCCCGGAAGCTTCGCCCGGTCCTCGAGCGCAAGGCCGGCCGCGTGCTGGTCAATGGCTTCCCGACCGGCGTGGAAGTGGTGGATTCCATGGTGCATGGCGGCCCCTACCCGGCCTCGACGAATTTCGGCGCGACGAGCGTCGGCACGATGTCGATCCGCCGATTCCTGCGTCCGGTTTCGTACCAGAACATGCCGGAAGGCCTGCTGCCCGAGGATTTCCTCAACTGATTCAAGCCTCTGGCTTGCCAGGAGCGGCGTCTTGCGAGAGCAAGGCGCCGCTCTCATATTTTCTGCGCCTGGGTATATACTTTTTGTATATTAGTTGTATTTTAAGGCCGGTTTACGCATTGGCGCAGGACGGACCTCGCCGGCTGAATCGACAGACCAATCCAGGGAGAGAGTTATGAAGAAGACTTCGGTCCTCGCCTTCGGCCTCGTGGCCGCCACCGCTCTGACCAGCCCGGCTAAGGCCGACAAGCTGGACGACATCATCTCGTCCGGCACGCTGCGCTGCGCCGTCGTTCTCGACTTCCCGCCGATGGGCGCGCGCGACGAGAGCAACAACCCGATCGGTTTCGACGTCGACTATTGCAACGATCTCGCCAAGGCGCTCGGCGTCACAGCCGAAATCGTTGAAACGCCTTTCCCTGAGCGCATCCCGGCCCTGATGTCCGGCCGCGTCGATGTCGGCGTCGCCTCGACCTCCGACACGCTGGAACGCGCCAAGACGGTCGGCATGACCGTTCCCTACTTCGCCTTCCAGATGGCCGTCACGGCCAACGACAAGTCGGGCGTAAAATCCTTCGAAGACATGAAGGGCAAGGTCGTCGGGGCCACCGCCGGCACGTTCGAAGCCATCGCGCTGGAAAAGTCGGTCAAGGAATGGGGTGCCGGCGAATTCCGTCCGTACCAGACCCAGGCTGACGTCTTCCTCGCGCTGAGCCAGGGCCAGATCGACGCCACGGTCTCCACCTCGACGGTTGCCCAGTCCAACGTCAAGAGCGGCAAGTTCGCCGGCGTCTCGGTCGTCGGCAACGCGCCCTACGACATCGACTATGTCGCGCTCTTCACCAACCGCGAAGAATACGGCCTGATCAACTACCTGAACCTCTTCATCAACCAGCAGGTTCGCACCGGCCGTTACAACGAACTCTACGAAAAGTGGGTCGGCGGCGAAGTGCCGTCCCTTTCGATCAACGGCGTTTATCGCTAATCTGCCGTTTCGAAGGCGGCGCGGGAGCCTCTTCCGCGCCGCTGATCGTTTCCGAAGGGTGGGACGGCAATGTTCAGTTACAATTTCCATTGGAACCAGGCCTTCAAGGCCCTGCCGCAGATGCTGGAAGGCGCGCTTGTCACGCTCCAGATCGCGCTGCTGTCCATGGCCATCGGCCTTGCCGTCGCGCTCGCGCTGACGCTCTTCCGGCTGTCCGGCAACCGCGCCTTGAACGGCTTCGCCACGGCCTGGGTCGAGGTCGCACGCAACACGCCGGCCCTCTTCCAGATCTACATGGCCCATTTCGGCCTCGGCAATTTCGGCATCCACCTCAGCCCCTATACGGCGCTGCTCGTCGGTATCGCCTTCAACAATGCCGGCTATCTCGCGGAAAATTTTCGCGGCGCGCTGAAGGCGATCCCCGATACGCAGACGCGTGCGGGCCGTTCGCTCGGCATGACGCCGCTGCAGGCCTTCCGCTATATCGTCATGCCGCAGATGCTGCGCATCGCCTTCCTGCCGGCCACCAACCAGATGGTCTGGGCAATCCTGATGACCTCGCTTGGCGTCACCGTCGGCATGAACACGGATCTGGCCGGCGTCACCCAGTCGCTCAACGCGGTGTCCTTCCGTACCTTCGAATTCTTCGCGCTCGCGGCGGTCATCTACTACCTGATCGCCAAGGCCGTGACGCTGGCAGCACGCCTCGCTGCCACGCGCATGTTCCGCTACTGAGAGGGTAACCCATGTTCGATACCGCTCTCACGCTTGCCGATCTCGGCTTCCTCGCCAAGGGCGCGGCGATGACGCTTGCCGTCACCGCCGTCTCCGTCCTCGCAGGCACCATTCTCGGTGTCTTCTTCGGCGTGCTGCGCAACCAGCTCGGCCCCTACTGGTCGCTACCGATCACCTTCCTGCTCGATATCTTCCGCTCCGTGCCGCTGCTCATCCAGCTCGTGCTCGGCAACGCGGCGCAATCGATCATGAAGCTCGGCTGGGCGCCCTTCACCACCTCCTGCGTGGTGCTGTCGCTCTATACGGCCGCTTACTGCACCGAAATCGTGCGTGGTGGCATTTCTTCCGTGCCGGCAACGACGCGCCGCGCGGCCCGCTCGCTCGGAATGACCTGGTGGCAGGACATGCGCTACATCGTGGCGCCGCTCGCCACCCGCGTCTCGCTGCCCGCCTGGATCGGGCTGACGCTCGGCGTCATGAAGGATTCGGCGCTGGTTCTGTGGCTCGGCCTGATCGAGCTCCTGCGCGCCTCGCAGATCCTCGTCACGCGCCTGCAGGAGCCGCTGTTCATCCTGCTGATCTGCGGCGCCATCTACTTCATCATCAGCTTCCCCATAGCCCGGCTTGGCGGCTATCTCGAAAAACGGTGGTCCCCCAATGATTGAGATCGAAAACGTCCGCAAATCCTTCGGCCAGCTGGAAGTCCTGAAGGGGATCAACCTCACCGTCCAGAAGGGCGAGGTGCTGACCATCATCGGCGGCTCGGGCTCGGGCAAGTCGACGCTGCTCACCTGCATTAACGGTCTCGAGACGATCGATGCCGGCCGCATCGTGGTCGACGGTACCGATGTGCATGCCAAGGCGACGGACCTCAACAAGCTGCGCCGCAAGCTCGGCATCGTCTTCCAGCAGTTCAACGCCTTCCCGCACCTGACGGTGCTGGAAAACGTCATGCTGGCGCCGGTCAAGGTGCTCGGCCAGTCGAAGGCCGAAGCCGAGGCCATGGCCGTCAAGCAGCTCACCCATGTCGGTCTCGGCGACAAGCTGAAGGTCTATCCGAACCGCATGTCCGGCGGCCAGCAGCAGCGCATGGCGATTGCCCGCGCGCTCGCCATGTCGCCGGCCTACATGCTGTTCGACGAGGTGACCTCGGCGCTCGACCCGCAGCTCGTCGGCGAAGTGCTCGACACGCTGCGCATGCTCGCCTCCGAAGGCATGACGATGATCTGCGTCACGCATGAAATGAAGTTCGCCCGCGAAGTCTCCGACCGCGTCGCCTTCTTCCACAAAGGCGTGATGGCCGAGATCGCACCGCCGGAACAGCTGTTCGGCGCGCCGAAGGATCCCGAGCTGCAGACCTTCCTCGCCGCCACGCATTGAGAGCATCATGAAGACAGATATCGAGCCCGGCGTCGTCGTCATCGGCGCCGGCGTGGTCGGCCTTTCGGCGGCCATTGCCGCGCAGGCGCGCGGCCTTTCCGTCACCGTGCTGGAACGCGAGGCCCCGGCCGCCGGTGCTTCTGCCGGAAATGCAGGCGCTTTCGCCTTTACCGACATCCTGCCGCTCGCTTCGCCCGGCATCCTGAAGAAGGCGCCGAAATGGCTGCTCGATCCGCTCGGGCCGCTCAGCATCCCGCCGTCCTACGCTCTCCAGATCGCGCCGTGGATGTTCCGCTTCTGGCGCGCCTGCTCGGCCAGGCACGTTGCCCATTCCACCGCCGCGCAGACCGCGCTGATGGACCTCTCCAAGGCGGCGCTGGAGCCCTTCCTCACCGAGACCGGCACGATCACGATGCTGCGCAAGGAGGGCAACCTCCAGGTCTATGAAAGCCAGGCCGAGCTGAACGCCTCGCTGCCCGGCTGGAAGGCGCGCGAAGCGCACGGCGTCGAATTCCGCCACATGGACGCAAGTGCCATGGCGGACATCCAGCCCGGCCTTGCGCCCCGCTTCACGCACGGCACGTTCACGCCCGGCTGGTATTCGATCGCCGATCCAAAACTCTATACGCTGGCGCTCGCCGACCATTTTCGCGCCAAGGGCGGCACAATCGAACGCGCCGAGGTTTCCAGCCTGCACCCGATCGAGGGTGGCGTGGAAATCCGCACGGCTGACGGTCGGACGCTGCGCGCGCAAAACGTCGTGCTGGCGGCCGGTGCCTTCTCCCATCAGGTCGCGCGCTCGCTTGGCGAATCCATTCCGCTCGAAACCGAGCGCGGCTATAACACGACGCTGCCGCCTGACGCCTTCGACCTGCGCACGCAGGTGACCTTCGGCGGCCACGGCTTTGTCGTTACCCGGCTTTCGACCGGCATCCGCGTTGGCGGCGCGGTGGAGCTTGGCGGACTGAAGCTACCGCCGAACTTCCGCCGGTCGGAAGCCATGCTGGAAAAGGCCCGCAGCTTCCTGCCCGGCCTGAAGCCTGCGGGCGGCGTGCAGTGGATGGGTTTTCGTCCGTCGCTACCCGACAGCCTGCCCGCCATCGGCCGCGCCCGCGCGACGCCGCGGGTCGTCTATGCATTCGGCCACGGCCATCTCGGCCTCACCCAGTCGGCGGGCACGGCGCGGCTCGTCGCCGACCTGTTGACGAACGACCGGACAGCCATCGACATCGCCGCCTTCTCGCCGCAACGTTTCTGACAAGGTCCAACCGCACAGGAGCCGCTCCATGGCCGATCTCTCCGCCCGCAGCATTCTCGCCGGCACCGCCTCCGGCCCGGTCATCGCGGCCGGCGAGGCGCTGAGTTTCTGGGGCGGCGTCGATCCGGCCACCGGCAAGGTCATCGACGTGCACCACCCGCTGCACGGCATCACGATCACCGGCGGTATCCTGATGATGCCCTCGAGCCGCGGCTCCTGCACCGGATCGGGCGTGCTGCTCGATCTCGCCCTCACCGGCCGCGCACCGGCAGCGCTGGTGTTCAGCGAGGCGGAGGATGTGCTGACGCTCGGCGCGCTGATCGCCGCGGAAATGTTCGGCAAGTCGCTTCCGGTGTTGCGCGTTTCCCATGATGCCTATGCCGCACTCTGTCGCGCGAAGAGCGCACGGATCAGCGATACAGCCATTGAGGCCGACGGCTTGACGATCCCCGTCGCGCCCCCCGCGACGGCCGCTCTCGACCTGACTGCCGATGACCGTGCCATGCTGGAAGGCCGCGACGGCGTCGCCGTGCAGCTTGCCTTGCGCATCACCGTCGCCATGGCCGCGCAACAGGGCGCGGAAAAGCTCATCGACGTCATGCAGGGCCATATCGACGGCTGCATCTATGCCAGCCCGGCCAACCTCACCTTCGCGGAAAAGATGGCCGAGATGGGTGCGACAGTACGCATCCCCACCACGATGAACGCCATTTCCGTCGACCGCGTCAACTGGCAGGCGCAGGGCGTGCCGCACGATTTCGGCGACCCGGCCGCACGCCTTGCCGATGCCTATGTCCGCATGGGCTGTCGCCCGACCTTTACCTGTTCGCCCTATCTGCTCGACAGCGCGCCAAAAGCCGGCGAGGCAATCGCCTGGGCCGAATCCAACGCCGTGATCTTCGCCAACACCGTGCTCGGCGCCCGTACGGCAAAACACCCCGATTTCCTCGATCTCTGCATCGCCTTGACCGGCCGCGCGCCGCTCTCGGGCGTCTATCTCGATGAACACCGCAAGGCGCGCCGCATCATCGACGTCGATCTGCCGGAAAATATCGACGATGCCTTCTGGCCGCTCGTCGGTTATCTCGCCGGCCGCGCCGCGCCCGACCGCATTCCGCTGCTGCGCGGCCTTGCCGCCGCCAGGCCGACGCGCGACGACCTCAAGGCCCTCTGCGCCGCCTTCGGTACCACCTCCGCGGCGCCCATGCTGCATATCGAGGGTGTGACGCCCGAAGCCGACGGTGCGGCCGCAGCGCAGGCCGACACAACGACCATCACCCGCGCCGACATGATCGATGTCTGGACCACGTTCAACGATGGCCCCGACGAGGTCGAACTCGTCGCCATCGGCAGCCCGCATGCATCCCTCTCCGAGTGTCGCGCGCTTGCGGATGCGCTTGGCGACCGCAAGCGGCACAAGGATGTCACCGTGATCGTTACCGCCGGCCGCGATATCATGGCGGAAGCCGGCGACGTGCTGACCCGGCTAAGGGCAAGCGGCGTGCAAGTGCTGCCGGACCTCTGCTGGTGCTCGATCTCCGAGCCCGTCTTCCCGACTGCGACGCGCGCCCTCATCACCAACTCCGGCAAATACGCCCATTACGGCCCGGGCCTGTCCGGCCGCACCGTGCGTTTCAGCAATCTCGCCGACTGCATCGAGGCCGCTCTAACCGGCCGCGTCCCGCCGCGTTTGCCGGCATGGCTTGCCTGAAAAAGGGTGCCATACCGGCGTCCTTGCACGCCGGTATGGGCTGTTACGAGGGTGTCGTGAGCGATTTGCGGTAGGCCTCGACGGGAAGCCCTCCGACGCCCCAATCCTCCATCGCCACCTCGTCGATGACGACGAAGGTGGTGGCGGGGTTCTTGTCGAGCACCCGCACGAGAAGATCGGTCACGCCGCGGATCAGTTCGGCCTTCTGCGCGGGGCTCGCGCCCTCGCGGGTGATCTTGATATTGACGTAAGGCATTGCATTACTCCTGTATCTGCCGTTCCAGAATCTGGAAGACCTTGGCGATGATCCGCCATTGCCCGTCCGTGCGCACGAGCGTGAGGAAATCGACGAAATCCCGGGTGCCGATCGAGCAGCGCACGCGTGCCACGGCGGTGTTCTCGCCGGCGATGTCGATCGCGTCGACATGATCGCGACGGGCTTCGTTGCGGGACGCCGGCGATTGCCGGGCGGCGACCACCGGCACGTATTCCGCCATGGTGCGGTAGAGAAGCGGTGTCTCGTCCGCCGTCGCGTAGATTGCTCTCGGATGGAACACGCGCTGCAATTTTTCGACGTCACAAAAATAAAGCGCGTCGAAATAGTCCTGCAGAAGCACGCAAATGTCCTGGAACGCTTTGCTCATCAGGCCGCCTCGTCCTGCAGGAGGCCTTCCGCGGCGAGGGCCTTGCGCACGGCCGGTCGCGCCAGCATCCGCGTCATGAAGGCGCTGATGCAGGGCCAGCGCGCGAGATCGACGCCGATGAAACTGGCCCAGTTGAGCACGACGAACAGATAGGCGTCAGCGACGGAGAAAACCGTGCCGAGCAGGAACGACCGCCCGTCGGAAAGGCCGGCTTCCACGTCGTCGATACGGCGCAGCAGCGTCGCCTCCACCCGCGCCTTTTCAGGCCCCTGCAAAACGTCGCCGTGAAAATAGGGGCCGAACGCCTTGTGCAGTTCCGCGGAGATGAAGTTCAGCCATTCCTGCAGGCGGACACGGTCGAGCGTTCCTGCCGCAGGCGCAAGCCCGGCCTCGGGCACGTGATCGGCCAGATATTGCAGGACAGCCGGATTTTCCGTGACGATGACGCCGGGCGCAACCTCGAGCGCGGGCACATAGCCCTTGGGATTGATGCGGCGATAGTCGGCGCCAGCCTTCGTGGTGCCGGCCTGCGTATCGACCGCCATCGCTACGAAGGGGAGGTCGAGTTCGATGAGCACGATACGGGAGGCGAGCGAGCAGGCACCGGGTTTGAAATAAAGCAACATGGGGAAACCTTTCCTTGACAACGGCGCAAGGCTATTGACCTTGGTTTCCATTGCCAACCTGATTTCTATGGGTTACCGCATATCCTCGTTTCTCCGTGGTAACCGGTGCGCATCATGAGCCTCAAGATCCGAAAGAACCGCAGCACGCCCCCGCCGGAACCCTGCCTGCTGACCGAGTGCATGGCGATCATCGCCGGAGCCTGGGCACCGAACGTCATCTGGCACCTGCGCGCGGGCCCCCGCCGGTTCAGCGAACTGCGCATCGATATTCCGCCCGTATCGGCAAAAGTGCTCTCGCAGCGCCTGCGCGAACTGGAAAGCCGCGGCGTGCTCACGCGCACGATCCAACCAACCACGCCACCGTCCGTCGAATACGCTCTCACAGGCCTGGGACAGGAACTGGTGCCCGCCCTGAGCGCGATTGTCGATGTCGGACACAAGCTGAAGGCCGCGCGGCAAGACCCGCACGACAACGGTTCATAGGGATTGGCAATTGGTCGGAAAAGGGCGTGCGGTACTTCTGGAAGATCGACTATTACGACCTCGACCTTCGCCATGCCGCACCCGATCCCACTGACCCGGCCTTCACCATGCGCGTCATGACCGTCATGCGGGCGGATGAATACTGATGTCGGCCACCGTGATCGTCACCGCACCCAGCAAGCCCGCCCTCGGCGGGCTTCTTCATTTCGGAGTTTTGGGTTTCCTGCCCGCCTTCAGTGGTGCGGGCTCGGGCTCGCTTGAATCGACATCCCTGAACAGGGCGGAGACCCGCACGTCCAGCACATTGGCGAAAGCCTCCAAAGTCGAGACGGTCATGTTCTCCGAACCGCGTTCGACCCGGCCGACATAGGCGCGGTCGATACCGGACTCCAGCGCCAGCCTTTCTTGCGAAAGGCCCTTTGCCACCCGAAGGCGGCGGAGGTTTCAACCGATGGTGCTGCGCGTGTCCATGCCGAGGACATGAGCCACATCAGAGGTTTGGCAATCGACGTACTGTCAGTCCCTTATTTATTCAACTTCGACACGAACGGGAGACAATCTCTGATGAATGCCTACATCGACGCCATGAGGCGCTATTTTGACTTCAAGGGACGGGCGACCCGAACCGAATTCTGGATGTTCACGCTCGTCGTGATCGTCGGCGGCATCGGCGCACTGGTCCTGCTGGTCTTCTACTGCCAGCCCTCGACGCCGGGTGTGAATCGCTTCGGCATGGGGCAGGCCGGCAAGGGCGCACAATCGCTCGTACAGGCCCGCCAGCAGGCGAATGCGGGTTAGCCGCCAACAACCGCCCCAGCCAAAGCTCAGCACCCCACAAACCCACGCCTACTCAATTCGACCAAAGCGGCTTTGCTGCGGACCTAGTCCGCGCCGCCTCACCGTCAACCACATCGAGAGACCGTGTATGAAAATCGCAATCGGTATTGTTGGCCTCATGCTCGGCCTCCTCGTCCTGCTGCAATCCTGCACGGGGTTGGTACAGCCTCCCATATGATCGGCAACGAGGCGGGCGGCGATGCCGGGGCGCTCGGCATTCTGGCGGGCCTGCTGCTGTTCGTCGGCGGGGCCTTCGCCTTTGGACTGCCGATCGTCTCCATCGTCACCTTCACTCTGGCTGGGCTGCTCGCCATTGCCGGGTCGGCCAAGTTCCCTGATCTTCAGATTTGGGGCTTCGCCTCACTCGGCATGGCCGCCATGGCGTTCTTCGCTTGGCGCTCGGGCAAGAGGAAGGCTGCTGCCGCTGGCTCGACTTCGACCCCGTAATACCGGGATCACATAACGCGCCTTCCTTTCCGGATCAGAGTGTCCGCATTGCTTCTTTTGCCTCCTTGCCATCAAGAGGAACACGCCCTTCCGAACACCGCGAGACAGTTTGTGGACAATCTGAGACGCTGGAGCAATTCAAAATCCAGCGCGCGACGCTGTGTCGAGATATCTGAATGATTTCAGTTGTTTCATTTCCGCGCCGCCATTTTGCCAAATCTCGGCTGCGCACCAACTCAAGCGCCTGACAGCAAGTTGGGTGTGGGGAGCAAACGCGATGACGAGCTACGCCGATATTCTCACCCGTATTCCCACGTCCGGTCAGCAGGCCATCGATCTCAACGACGACCGGGCCACGCTCACACTCGACGAGGCGTTGGATCTGATCGGGCAGGGCGTACGCTTTGCCGGCAACGATACGATCTTGATCAAAGACAGCGCCGCCGACATCGCAGCGATGAGCGTGCAGCAAATCGCCGACCTCAAATCGCTGGGCGTTTCGAAAGTTCTGGCGACGGATGCGGGCTTTGCGCTCAGTCTCGCACAGGTCAACGCCTTCGCTGCTCAGAATATCGCCGCCTGCACCCAGTATGAGACAAGGAGTGCAGCGACATCTGGCGATGTGTTTGTCGGCGATTTTCCGGGAGGCGGTGCGGCTGGACAATCCATTCTCGGCTTGGCCGATGGGGCCTATGTCGTCGTCTATCGGGGGGCTCTCGCTGGTTCTGGGTATGGAATCTACCTTAAACACTACGATTCAAGCGGCAATACGAGCGGCGCTGCCACGGTGGTCAGCGGCCAGTCCTTGTCCAGTGAAGGGCAGGCGAGCATTTCGGCGCTGGCGGATGGCGGATACATGGTTGTCTGGTCGCACAGCAATACTACCGTTTACGCCCAACGGTATGACGCCGATGGCATTGCTGCCGGAACCCCGGCCGCCCTCACTTCAGCACAAGGCAGCTACGCTCCCGCTGTTACCGGTCTCTCGGACGGCGGTTACATTGTCACTACCTATCAATTCACAAGTTCCGGCAAGGTGCTGGCAGCCCTCAGATACGATGCTGACGGACAGCTTCTGGGCCAAGCGCAGACGCTAGCGACAACGGCTTTCTTCACGGGCACCACAATCTTTGACGAAGGTGTCAAATTCACCGACACGATCGAACTCGCCAATGGCAACGTCATGATCATATGGGCCGGGCGAGATGAGGACGGACAGGGCGTTCTTGCGCAGATTATCGATGGCTCGGGTGCCAAGGTCGGCGAAACCTTCGTCATCAACACGACGACCGAATGGTATCAGGGACCGTCGTCCGTCACTACACTTTCCAATGGAAACGTCGTCGTCGCTTGGCTAAGCATTTCGCCCACTGATACGATCGCCATGCAGCTCTTCGATAGCGCGGGCGTAAAGATCGGTTCCGAGATTACCGTAAATTCGGACCAGCATGCACAAGGCGATCCCAAGGTAACGGCCCTCGAGGATGGCGGCTACGTCGTAACGTGGACATGGTTTAATCAGGACGATCCGTCCGCCGCCTCGGAACAGCAAGCGGGCGTCTACGCCCAGCTTTTTGACGCCACCGGCAACAAGATCGGTTCGCCATCACTCGTAAATACGACGGTGGTCGGCAATCAGTACGATCCGCAGATCGTCGGACTGAAGGGTGGAGGCTATGTGATCGTTTGGTCTGAAGACATCGAAAATAACGGCAGCTACAAGGAGATCAACGCGCAGGTTTTCGATGCCAACGGCCAAAAGGTCGGCGGAGAACTGGAAATCAACGTCAACGAAGCCGGCTTTCAGCAATACCAGAAAATTACAGCGCTTGCCGGCGGCGGATTTGCGATCACGTGGCATGATAGCACCGACGCGAAATACTATACTCGGGTCTTCCAGCACGACACCGACGCTGCGACCTTGAGCGGTACGGCATCCACGATCTCGTCACTAACACTTTCGGACGTCGCCAATCTTCATGAGCTTGGCATCGACACCATCACGATTTCCGACGGCGGGGCGGTTACGCTGGATCAGGCGGTTGCGGCCGGGCTGATAGCGGTTGCGGGTCTACATATCGGCAGCGCGCAAACGGTGACCGTGCGGGGCACCGGCTCAGCGCTGGACGACTTTTCCGTCACTGATATTGCCAAGCTCAAAGCTCTTGGCGTTACCGGTTTCGATGCGAGCGACAACGTTGCCACCCTGTCCTATGATCAGGCATACGCCCTTGTCAGCCACGGTATTAACTTCGCGGCCGGAGATGCCTTAACGGTCAACATGACCTTTGCGCAGTTCACGCAATCGGCAAACTTTTTAAATCTCTATACCGCTTTCGGCATGAAGGTCGTCGACATTGCGGAGAACGCGGTCAGTCTCTCGACAGCGGCATTTCAGATTGTCGACTACTTCGGTTTGCGTTTCGCCGCCTCAGACGTGCTGACGGTCAGCGACGACCCATCCAATATCACCAGTCTGACCACCGAGCAGATCACTCGCCTTGGCGAAATGAACGTTACGAAGATCGATTTGTCCGACAATACGCCGATGACAATGTCTGTCGCGCAGGCAACGGCATTTATCACCGCCGGTATTAGCTTTGCCAATGACGATTTCGTCCATGTCGTCGATACCGTCGAAATCGTGGAGGGTTTAAGCGCGAGCGATATTTCCAATCTGGCGGCCCTAGGCGTCGCCCGTGTGATTGCGCCGCAGGCGCTTACCATCACGGTTTTGCAATTCGACGCCTATGCGCAGCATGGCATCGGAATTCACGCCTTCTCAGGCAAGGTCACGATCGCCGATACCGGGGAGAATTTCGAAGCATTCAGCGTCGCCCAGATCGCCAACCTATCCGACCTAGGCATCACCACACTCAACACGACGGATAACGAGGTTGCTTTGTCGATCTCCGCGATCAAAGCATATGACGGGGTCAACGCCGTCTTCGCCAGTGACGACAGAGTTCTGCTGTCGGTGACAACAGCGTCCCTGCTGACGATCAGTGCCAGCGAGCTCACACTCGCGAAGACTTTCGGCGCTGTTGCGATCACCACTGCGGCATCCGCCTTGGATCTGACGATTGCCACATCGGAGACCGTTAGATCATCCGGGCTGCCGCTGGGCACCGGCTTCATCACTCGCCTCACGGACACAGCTGCAAATCTGATCCTCGCATCCAATGCGGATTTTTCTGCCTACAGCGCGATGGGCGTGGATGTCGTCCGGTTGGCCGATACGGGCTCTGCGATTGCTGGGCTCTCTCTCTCTAATATTTCGGCCCTCGGCGGCAGGGGTGTAACTCAAGTGGATGTGACCAACGACGCGGTCACGCTAAGCCTCGCGCAGGCAAACCAGTTCGCTGCCCTCCAGATGGTCTTCGATGAAGCCGACACGGTCTCCGTCAGCGCATCGTCGACTACGCTCAGCGATCCGGACACGCTCGATGTCGTGGGGTTCGCCGCCATCAACGTCGATAGAATTGATGCGTCCGACAACAAGCTGACGCTGTCGCTTGCCGCCGCGCAGACCTATGTGAACGCCGGCATCGGCTTTACGGCGGCAGATACGGTAACGGTGAAGCTCAGTTATGTCGACGCGAAGACGTTTGCTAAGGTGGCAGGCGATGCACTTTCCGCAGCCGGTGTCGATCGTATCGAAATCGACATGACGGCCACGGAGCTGAAGGCACTGACTTACGCGGAGTTGAAAGCCTTTGTCGCTGCCGGTGTCGATGGTATCACAGGCCTGACGTCGATCACCTTCTCGAACCTCACATATGACCTCACCAACCATACGGTGAACTACAACCCCGTCATTACCTCCAACGGCGGCGGCGCCACGGCCAGCGTAGCGATTGCTGAGAACACAACGAGCGTTTTCACGGTCAAGGCGAGCGACGCGGAGGCGGCGAAGCTCACCTATTCCATCGTCGGCGGCGCCGACAAAGCGCTGTTCACGATCAATGCCGGCACTGGAGCGCTCGTCTTCAAGGCTGCGCCCGATTACGAGATCCCGAAGGACAGCGGCAAGAACAACGTCTACGACATCATCGTGCAGGTCAGTGATGGCAAGCTGATCGACACGCAGGCAATCGCCATCAGCGTGAAGGATGTCAACGAGGCTCCCTCCGTCCCGACCCTTGCCGGAACCGTGGTGAAGGAGAATGTCGCGATCGGAACTGTCGTCGGCACCTTTTCCTCGAAGGACCCCGAGGGCAAAACACTTAGCTACAAGCTCCTGGATACCGCGGGAGGCCTCTTCAAGCTATCTGGCGCCAAGCTCGTGACGGCAAAGGCGATCGATTACGAGAAAGTGCAGAAGGACACGGTGACGATCGAAGTCTCTGACGGTGTGCACAAGGTGACGAAGGTTTTCACCATCACGGTCACGGATATCCTGGAAACGATCAGCGGCACAGCCAAGGGGGAGGTGCTGAAGGGCGGCATCGGCATGGACCGGTTGCTTGGTCTGGCCGGGAACGACGCGCTGTATGGCTATGCCGGCAACGACACGCTGGAAGGCGGGGACGGAAACGATGTTCTAAACGGTGGAGCCGGTGTCGACCGTCTTCTCGGCGGCAATGGCAACGACACCGCTTCCTATGCTGGCGCGAAGGCTGGCGTGGTGGCAAGCCTTACCAATGCGTCGATCAACACGGGTGATGCCAAGGGCGACACCTATTCCTTCATCGAGAACCTCGTCGGCTCCTCCTATGGCGACAAGCTGATTGGCGATGCCAAAGCGAATGTGCTGAATGGCGGCGCAGGCAATGATACGCTGGAAGGCGGTGATGGAAATGACCTGCTGATTGGTGGAGCTGGCGCCGACCGTCTTGTTGGTGGCAACGGCACGGACACCGTATCCTATGTCAGTACAACGGCGGGTGTCGTTGCAAGTCTTATCAAACCGGGGCTCAACAAAGGCGATGCCATTGGCGACACCTATTCCTCGATCGAAAACCTCACGGGCTCGTCTTATGCCGACAAGCTGACAGGCGACGCCAAGTCCAATGTAATCGACGGTGGCGCCGCCAATGACCTTCTTTCTGGTGGTGCCGGCAATGACCGGCTCATCGGAGGGCTCGGCTTCGACGATCTGTATGGGGGAGCAGGCAGCGACCGCTTCGTCTTCCGATCCGTGAATGAAGTTGGCACATCGAAGACGGCGACGGACACGATCTTCGATTTCTCGCAGAAGGACAAGGATGTCATCGATTTTGCAGCGATCGACGCGAACCTTAAGAAAACAGGCGATCAGGCGTTCAGCTTCATCGGCACTAACAAGTTCTCCAATAGTGCAGGCGAACTACGCTATGAAAAAACGGCGGCAGACACCTATGTTTATGGCGACATCGACGGCAACGGCAAAGCCGACTTTGTTCTTCACATCGATGCCATCATCAATCTGAAGGCAGGAGATTTCATATTGTGATACCGTTCCACAATGGCAACGGAGCGAGGGGGAGGCTTGCGCAGAACTGGACTATCCACGATCTGCATCTTCCAGCCACCCTCGCAGAAGTGAACTTTCAAGCTGGTTTTCACGCTTAGCCTCCTCGGCATAACGAAGCTGGGTCGCCTCGAACGTCTCTCCGGGCGTAATCCCATACCGGTTCTTGAACGCCCTGATGAAGCTCGAAGGGTTCTGGAAGCCGCATGCAAATCCGATGGTGGCGACCGTTGCATGGCCGGGCGTCGTCAACTGCCTGAAAGCTCTCCTCAGTCGGCGTTCACGAATGTAGTCGGCAACGCCATTGCTATGTGCGAACAAGCGGTAGAGTGCCGCGCGCGATATGTGAAAACGGCGTGTTAGACTGTCTGGATTGAGGTCCTGATCCGATAGATTGCGGTCGATGAACTGGCAGATCTGAACGTATTTCGGCGACCATTCGCCGGCC
The DNA here is from genome assembly GCF_052438155.1 of Shinella sp. NCBI lineage: Bacteria > Pseudomonadati > Pseudomonadota > Alphaproteobacteria > Hyphomicrobiales > Rhizobiaceae > Shinella > Shinella sp. The sequence continues at coordinate 92,076 of NZ_JBQVPI010000010.1, forward strand.
TCGTCTCTCCTGCGGTCCCCATCGTTTGAGAGAAGCCCGCCAAGAAGGCCGGCCGTTGCAGCTGACAGGCCGGAAATATCTGAAGGGCGGATTATATGACGTTGAGACCATATTGAGCGAATATGGTTCTCAAGGACCGTAGCGGCAACGCTTCCACTGGGAAGGTGGCGGTCGTGGAACCGATCGATTTCAGCTTCTCGGCCGCCAAACGCGGAGCGCGGCAGCACAAAGCTGAAGTTTGAACAATTTTCCGCGCGTGTCCGCATCGTGCGGGTGAGGTCTGCGACAAAGATATCGCCTGGTCGAGAATGCACCTCGCTCCCGCCGACCAACCTTGTATCGCTGCCGCCGGTAATGATCTGGACAAATAGCAAATCGAGGCCCGTTGCGGCAACACGCGGGAGATCGCGACTGTAATCATAGCGACCACCCGCCATATGAACCTCGCTCATGACGAGCGCGCCCATTTGAATTCCCTTTAGTGAAACTGAAAATTCGCTGTTTTCGGATCGATCGGAAAGTTCGGCTGCAAAAATTGGCGAACAGGCGTCAAAAAAGACATCAATAGAATTCGCCCCCTGACCTGCAGATGCCTGAATGTTCAGCTCATCGGGTGGAAGCGTTCTGTTTTCTTTGTGCATGCAGAATTCTCATATCAATCGGCCTTCCTACGTTTCAAGAAAGTGCCGGGACGACTGAACGGCTGCCGGTTAATCTACGGCGGCAGAATACGATAAACCTGCATTCGCGAGCAACCTACACGGCGGGCGATTTCTGCAGGGCCGGCCCCAGCGGCGTGTGCCTCGAAAACGGCCTGCCGATCGATCCGGGCCACGCCACCGCGATAGACACCCTCCCGCTTTGCTTCTCGATGCCCTCGCGTTGGCGCTCCTTGATGAAGCGGCGTTCCATCTCCGCGACCATGCCCAGTACGGTCAGCACCATTTGACCCATATCGCCCCGTGTGGTGACGTGAGAGTCAAGCACGGTCACGAACGCGCCGCGTTGCGCGCACTCGTGTACGATGTTCAGCACGTCGCGCGTATCGCGCCCCAGTCGGTCGAGCCGGGTCACGACCAGTTCGTCGCCGAGGCGCAGGAACTCGATCACGGTGGCCAGTTCGGCGCGGCCGTCACGGCTACCGCCTGAGACCTTCTCCGAACGAATAATGCCGCAGCCTTCCGCTTTCAGCTTGGCGAGCTGGGTTTCTAGGTCTTGATCGACGGTACGAACGCGGGCGTATCCAATGCGGGCAAGGCTCAAACTACCCTGTCACAAATAGCGCCGGTCAACCGGAAGTTACCGAACAACCTCCCCAGCTGGTGACGCCACGCCGAAGCGTACCCTGATGGTTGAGGTGACCACCTGGCGACCGCTTCGCACCCTCATAGTGGTCATCGAGCCACCGGTCGCTGTTGCTGCAAAGCGGACATGACACCGTAACAATGCGGATCGTAGTTGCGCCAACAGCGGATACACGATCCCGATACAGCGCATTCGACTAGTATGCGTTGGCGAGCAAGCGCCAACCTCGACTAGAGCGCGATTTCGATCTGCGGCGGTGTCCAGCGTCCGTCCAGTGCTTCCGCCTTGGGCAGGTAGAGTCTCATGACGGCATAGAAGACTTCGCTCGGGGCGGGAAGCCAGTTCGCTTCCAATGACGATCCGGGGCTTTCGTGTTGCAGATAGAGGATGATATCTCCCTTGTCATTTTTCTTGAGTTCGGGAAGCATCGCAGAGTTGATCAGGTAGCGATCGATAGGGTTGTCGACAAGCAACTGTTTTGGCCTGTCATACATGGTCAGTGACCAGAATGCATCGACCGGGGGAAGCGTCTCCGGTGTAAAGGTCAGGGTATACTTTCCCGTTACACCGTTGAGAACCGCTTTCGTTCCGTCGAAGACATAGATGACATAGAGCGCTTCCTGCACGGAATTGCCGTAGATCCCGCCTTGCGCGGCAGCGGCACGAACCATGTACTGGCCCTTCATGACCTCCGGCGTGCCGAACAGCTTGGATGAATCCGTCAGACGGCCGGCATTGTCACGAATTTCCTTTTCCGTCGCGACCGCCACCGCATTCATCAATGCTAGCCTATCGGGCGGGACATCCGCTCCCGGCCACTTCACGCCTTGCCTGATACCGAGCCTGGCGAGATTGTCCCGCTGCGCCTCGTCGCCGGGGTAAGGGGGGGCGAAGGAAAGCAGGAAGGCAGCAATCGACCAGTAATTCGAGAGCATCTTTTCGTCGGAGATCGGCGGCCAATCGACCGATGGCGGAGCCGCGGGCGCTTGGCCGCCGGCATAGGTCGAGAGGGGCGTGGCCTTGTAGCCTGCCTGAATTGCCTTCACCTTGTCGAGATCGGCAGGCGAGAAGAGTTGCGTCCTGACGATGCCGATGGCGAGCATGGTCGGCATTTCGATGACGCGCGTGATGCCTTTCGGCACATTGCCCTGCCAGCCGGGGCCGGTGATCAGGAAATCGCCGCCATCATTGCCGTCGACCCGCGTCCCCGGATAGTCGACATTGTTGGTATAGAGGTCGATCAATTGCAGCGAGTAATAGCGTTCCTTCTCGATCGGCGGCATCGTCACGACGACGGGTTCCGCCCTTAGATCGAAGACAATGAAGGAGTAGGGCGTGTCCGAGTTCGGCGTGATGATGGCCGTATCCTCGGGCGTATAGACCCGAGCAATGCTGGCCAGCGTATTGAGCGGCCCCTTGTATTGGTTGCCGCCCGGTTCCAGCGCATATTGATACATCGTGAGGTAGTTCTTCACCATCGGATAGGTGTAGATGTAGGCCTCACGGGCTGAGGCCCGGATGTTGTCCTGTGCGAATGCCGAATGTGATGGCAATGCCATCACTGCCACGGTGCCTGCAAGAAAGGTCCGGCGCTTCATTTCATTTCCTCCGCAACAGGAAATTTCCAGCTTCCATCGAGAATGCTTGCCTCGGGCCGATACAGGCGGACCATGTAGTTCCAGCCCTCCGGCGTCGGCAGGCAGTTGGCGATCTTTCCGTCGCAGCCGCCGAACTGGACGGTCACGCCGCCGTCGGCGTCCTTGGCGGCGGTGAGATTGTTGACCGTGTAGGCATTCAACGCGTTCGGCTCGTAAAATCCCTTGGCATTGTAGATGCTGATTGACCAGAAGCCTTTGACTGGCACGTCGGCGACCTTGGCGCGATATACGGTCTTGCCGTCGTTCGTGGCCACCGTACGGTTCAGATACAGGGCGTCCTCCTCAGGGTTGCCGCCCCAAGCCAAGGCCGAGCCGATGAAATGGCGAACCGGATCAACCTGATCCCTGCCCCCGAACATGCCACGCGTATCCGGCAGCGGCTCGCCCAGTTGCAGGACGATTGTGCGGGTCTTGTCGCGGCTGGCGCTATCCCAGTCGGGGATCTCGAACTTGCCGGGGCCGCCAGGCTGTTCAGCCGTGATCTTGTCCTGCAGTTCGTGCACCGCCGCCATGTCCTTGGGGTCCTCAGGATTGACAAGGATGCGGATGCCCGGAAAGACATAGCGCGTTCCGATCTCCTCACGGGTGAAGGTGTAGGTGCCAGGCTTGTAATGGACGCCGTGGGTATAATGATTCTGATCGAAGACCTGCATCGACATGAAGCGCCCATCAGTATCGGGCAGCGTGACCGTTACCGGCCCGGCATCGAGATCGAACACGGCTGAGGAATAGAGTGTGTCGCGGTTCATACGGATGATTGCCTGCTTGTGCAGAGGCGTCATCTCGCGGTCATGGTCGAATTTGCCGAAGCGGCCGGCGGCAACGACGGCTGAAAAATAGAGATCGCTCTCGGCACGAATGAAGTTGTCGCTATTGACGACGGTCGAATCGGCGGCGGCTGGCAAGGCAACAAGCAGCGCCGTCGCCGCAATCGTCGAGAAGTATATTTTTTTTCGGGGCACTGAAACCTCCTTGATTGAATTGCTGGAGCAGCAGAAGCTGCCCTGTCCGTAGCGTTAGAAGTGCATGACCATGCCGAGGATCGGCCCCTGCTGAACGGCATCGAACACGAAGCCGTCCTTGCTGTAGTCAACACCCAGCGCTCGATATCCCGCCACGGCTGAAATGCGATCGTTGAATTGGTAGCCGATGGCTGCGGCGACATCCCAGTCGAGATCCGCCTGCCCCGCGCCGATCAAGCCCCAGCCGCTCAGATAGACGTTTTCGGTCAGAGAGTACTTGCCGCGAAAGCCTGCCATGCCATCGACCCAGGTCTCACCGTCACTGACCGAAACACCATCCAGCAGGCCGCCATTGAACGAGATCTCCGTGCTAGCGTGCCAGACACGGGCACCGACCACGAGGTCGAGATTGCTCTGTCCGTCCTGAAACACGGAATACCCTGCTCCTACCAGAGCCGCGAAAGTCTCCGACGTGAGGTCGACGCTGCCTGCAGCGATGCCCAGGGGTGTGCCGGAGCCGGTCGAGATCTTGGTGTACATCACGTCCCCAAAGATGCTGAATCGGTCGTTGCGGGCTTCACTGATGGCCATGAAAGCAAAATCGAGGTCTTTCAGGATGTCGCCGAAGTCGGATTCCAGATGGACGGCCGGAAGACCGAATTGCCCCACATTCCCGGACATGCCAGCACCCCAGAAATATGGACTAGCAGCAAAGGTCCATCCGCTGTCGCCAACTGGTTTGGCCTCGGGAATCAAGACTGGCTGTGCGATATCGGCTGCGTGGACGGGAACACCCGTCAGGACACCGAGCAACAATGCGAGTGCGAATTCTTTCCGAACGTTCATGACGCTTTCCTACGAGAAATCAGTTTGGTTCAAAATGCGCGACGTACTCATTTGGGGAACAGGAATGTTAACGTCGTTCGGATTCCCCATTCGGGACCTCCGGGAGGTGCATCTGCATAGTACTTTCCACCGATCTGGAAGCTCATGGCCTGCGTGCCGATCTGGAAGACCTGCGTCACGCCCAAGTTGATTGGCACGGTCCATTGATCGTTAGTCCAGTCATAGGTCGAGTCGACACTCAAGGAAGCAGAGGTCCCGTGACCGAAGTTGTAGGAAACAAACGGTTGTAGCAGGCTCGCGCTGACATCCGCCCGGCTCTCCGACCCGGCGACTGACCAGATGTGATTGCCTAGCGCCCCGACTGTCCAAGGGCCTTGCTGAACAAGCCCGACCGCGGTCGGTCCGATGCCGAACTTCTCCGCGCCCAAGGACTCGTCTGTGGCCGTGGGCAACAGGAACACTGGACCAGCACCCCAGATCAAACCGCCTGGTCCCGGATCTTTCGGCGAAAGGAAGAAACTTGCAGTGATGTCGCCCAGACCGCCGACATCGCCGCCGGGCAGATAATCACGATAGCCGACGGGAATGATGGTGCGTGTGATAAGATTCCAGTCGTCATTCAATGCGAACGGAATGACGGGCTGGATATTCATGGTGTAGGCGAAACCATTGCCATCCGCGCCCGCTCCGAAATCGAAATTGCTTTGGATGGGAACGCTGATCAGGTTCGCAAGTGGATTGGCGAGCTTTTGCGAAAGATCGTCAGCCGTTTCCTGAGCCGAGGCATTGCCGCAGCAGAATGTGACGAGCAGAGAAAAAGCCGAAATAAACGCGAACTCACCACTGGGGTACTTAATATTTACGAAAGGAGGTCGCCTCCTGATTGCAGAATTCATTGCCTTCTCCCAGTCTCTTTCTCAGATCCGTCTTGGAGAGAATTAACAGGAAGGCCTAGCAAGCTTGCTGACGGCGCCACCGTTGCCTACCTGGAACAGTGTGGCGCAATTTAAAGAGTTTCAGCCTCTTTTCAGCAATCGACGCTTGTGCAATCCACCCTAGAATAATCACCCTCGGGAAAACTTTGCATACGCGTCGGCACCAGATTGTTCGAATCCGGACAATCTGCGAAAAAAGCATAAATCACATACCGTCCCCCGGTTGCTGTTTTGCCACCGTGACAGGAGCGTGAATACTGGATTGCTTTGTATTCGGTTGGTGAAGGGTATTCTGTCCGGATTTTGGCGACGTGGGAGGGGCAATGTTGGATTTAACACGGGAGAAGGCCGAGCAAATCATGCGCGCGGGCACTTGGCTTGCGAATATGACTGAGCCATTCCGGACGGAGTTGTTGCGCAATGCACGGCTGCAGCGCTTTGCTCCCGATCAGGTCATTTATCGTTATGGTGATCCCACCGGCGGGATGTACGGGCTTGTCACCGGCTCGCTGACGATCAATTCCGCGCCGCCCGACGCGGTCCCTCGTCTGATCCATCTCGGGATTCCGGGTGCATGGACGGGAGAAGGCCCGTTCCTCACCGGCCAGCCACGCCGGATCGAACTAAGGACCCTTGGCGACTGCTGGATGATGCATGTTCCGCTCGATGCCCTCGAGCAGATGACGACTCGCGATCCCAACGTATTGCGTGCCGTGGGACTGAACACTGTATTTACCGTTGATGCTCTTATTCGCATCGTTCATGACTTGCAGAAGCGCAGCGTTGGTCGGAGAATTGCCTCTGTCCTCCAACGGGCCGGCTGGCTCGGGGATGTGCCGATTCCATTGTCGCAAAGCGAACTTGGCGTCATGGCGAATGCGTCGCGGCAACAGGTCAACATGGCCATGCGGCGCTTTGCTGCCGCAGGTTGGGTGGATTACACCTATCGATCGGTCACGGTCACCAACCCCCATGCGCTGGGGCAGTTTTCCGAAGGCGACGGAACTGAGTAAGGAGCAGCGGAAAACGGGACGCGGGTTCACGCGGAGGCAGTGAAGATTGGGTCAGCAGCCGAACGACTGTTTTCAATATTCATGCGGCTGATTGCCGACAGTCCACTTCCGGCCCCAAAGTCGCCATGGAAAATGAGCTTACATCCGGCGCTGTTCTGATACGTTAACGGCGACATTCCTGATCTGAGAAGGCCAGCATTGATTGTGTGGCGGAGTTGATCCGCCCCGAGCTTTCATATCATTACGACTTCTAGTTCTATGGCCACTACGGATGATTGACTACTGCCTGCTTGACTCTGATACCACTGCCATGCGCCAAAATAAAATTGGCTAGACGCTCGCAACCAATGCGACGGCCGAGACGCTTCCGCCGCATGCGCCAGCGAGAACAAGGCACCTTGTAGAGGTCGTCTTGCTCAAGTTGCACTGTGAGTTGCCGAAGTTCAAACGCAAGGTCAGGATCACACTCTCCTCATAATTCGCTATAGGGGACTTAGCATACTGAGCGATCCACTCGATGGCCTATGCGACAGGCGCATCCCGGTACGTTGCCGCGCGTAAAATGTAGTCATGCGATACCTCAGCCATGCTGCTGTAGAGATCGCAAAATTCTGCGACGGCACTCAATTCCGAATTCCACATGACTATGCGCATTTGCACAGATTCGGCCGGCGACAGATTTTCGTCCATCGCTTCTCCGTAGTGCAACGAGCGTTCAACGATGCCGAAGGCGCTGACCTCCTTCACTCGCTTGTCTAGCAGCGCCAACACTCCTGAGTCTTTCATGCCAGAAGTGTGAAGCGCCACTACCTGCACTGTTTGCAGGCCAGAAGCTTCTGTGTAAGTACGACGCTGATTATTTCCGCGGCGCAATCCCATGACTTGCTCGACATTCTTCCGATCCGCTTGGGTTTTGATTTCTGCAGTACGAGATCTTCAATTTTTCTCATCATGCTGTTCCTTCTGCTCCGGATCGCAATGCGGTCCGGCGCCCTAGCTGAAGAGCAATACGTTCGTCATACCACCGAGGTCGCGTGACCCTTTACGGGCCGCGGTACACAGAATTAATTGGCATTGGGAACAGCGGGCGCGGACTAAGTGGAAGGTCGAGGATCAGCTGGCCGCTTTACAAGCAAGTAGGTATTCGCTCCGCAGGTCGCCACAAATCAAGCCACAAAAAAATGTGGGGCGAATTGAGGGCGCCTTCAATCCAGCGAGCCAAAAAACACAACAAAACAATACATTAAAAGGAAAAATGGCGGACAGAGCGGGATTCGAACCCGCGATAGAGTCTCCCCTATACACACTTTCCAGGCGTGCGCCTTCAACCACTCGGCCACCTGTCCGTCCGCTCGCTGCCGGTGGTCAATCCGGCGCGGGTCGCTTTCCTGTTTCCATTCCGGCGAGACGGCGCGATATATACCGAGGTTTCACGCGGGATCAACCGCTTTCTGACAGTTTTTTGAAGGTTCTTTCGTCCGGCACTGTGAAGGATTGCAGAAGGTTGGCCGTCTTCCTATTTATAGGCGGAAGAAAGCGGAGCTAAATCGAGGCTTCGGCGGCGATACCGGAAGGGTGCGCGATGATACGGTTCATCCTGAAGGCGATCAGTCTGATTGCGCTGGTCATCGCCGTGATGGCGGGAACGATCGACGCGATCCAGTCCGTCTCGGCCTCCGAGCCGGTGGTGACGCCGCTGGCGGTTGCCTGGAGCACGGCGAGCCCCGAGACGATCGCACTCGTGGCCGACGGCATCATGCGCAACCTCCATCCCTATGCCTGGGATCCTGCGGCGATGTGGGTCCTGTCCCAGCCGGCCTTTGCCGTGCTGCTCGGCGTCTCGCTATTCTTCTGGGTGATCGCCTACAAGCGTCGACCCGTTGCAGGCCGCTTCACTGCCTGAACCCAAACCGCCGCCTATGCTTGCGGCCCGGCCAGGAGGCCACGATGTTCTTGATCGACATGTTCAACAAGAAGACCACCATGCCCGCGCCCGATGCAGCCCTGCCCGGCCGCGACCAGCCCATTCCCACATCCGCCACCCATTTCGTCAATGGTCGCGCCTTGCAGGGTCCCTATCCCGAGGGCTTCAAGACCGTGCTGCTCGGCATGGGCTGCTTCTGGGGTGCTGAACGGCTGCTCTGGAAGATCCCCGGCGTGTGGGTGACGGCGGCCGGCTACTCCGGCGGTATCACGCCCAACCCGACCTATCACGAGACCACGACAGGACTGACAGGCCACACCGAAGTCGTGCTCGTCGTCTATGACCCCACGGTGGTCACCCTTGAAACATTGCTGAAGGCCTTCTTCGAGGCGCATGACCCGACGCAGGGCATGCGCCAGGGCAACGATATCGGCACGACCTACCGCTCGGCGATCTATCTCGACGACGAGGCGGACCTCGCCGCCGCGCGCCGCGCCCGCGACGTCTATCAGGCGGCGCTGACGGCGGCCGGGCGCACCGATCGCATCACGACGGAAATTGCCAAGACGGGGCCGTTGTACTTCGCCGAGGAGGTGCACCAGCAATATCTCGCCAAGAATCCGGGCGGCTACTGCAACCTGCGCGGCACAGGCGTTGCCTGCGCGATCGGCTGATCGCACCGCAGAATTCCTGCCTTTCGAGCCGCCGCGAATGGGGTTTTCCACCCCTCTTCGCGGCGGCTTCTATTTTTTACCAACTGAAAAATTTCTGGTGAATTTTTCCCGGAGCCGTGCAAGGATGCCGCCAGCCTGACCCAGGGGAAAGGGTCGGTGGCTCCGTTGCGCGCTCCTGCAGCGCCCAGGCGGAAGGTCCCTATAAGATCAATAGCGAACAGGGCTGCACAATGAAAAAAACCCTTCTGACCCTTCTTGCCACGGCTGCCATGTCGGCCACTGCATTCGCCGCGGACATCAAGCCGGCGATCATCTATGACCTTGGCGGCAAGTTCGACAAGTCGTTCAACGAAGCAGCCTATAATGGCGCGGAAAAGTTCAAGGCCGAGACCGGCATCGAATACCGCGACTTCGAAATCGCCAATGATGCGCAGCGCGAGCAGGCGCTCCGCCGCTTTGCCGGCGACGGCAACAATCCGATCGTGATGGCCGGTTTCTCCTGGTCCGCAGCGCTTGAGAAGGTCGCCGTGGAATATCCGGACACCAAGTTCGCCATCATCGACATGGTCGTCGATAAGCCGAACGTGCGCTCGATCGTCTTCAAGGAAGAAGAAGGCGGCTGGCTCGCCGGCATCCTGGCCGGCATGGCCTCCAAGACGAAGACCGTCTCGTTCGTCGGCGGCATGGACATCCCGCTGATCCACAAGTTCGCCTGTGGCTATATCGGCGGCGCGAAGTCGCTCGGCCCGGATATCAAGGTCCTCGAAGCCTATACCGGCACGACGCCGGATGCCTGGAACGACCCGGTCAAGGGCGGCGAAATCGCAAAATCCCAGTTCGACCAGGGTTCTGACGTGGTCTACCACGCGGCCGGTGGCACGGGCGTCGGTGTGCTCCAGGCTGCGGCTGATGCCGGCAAGCTCGGCATCGGCGTCGATTCCAACCAGAATGGCCTGCAGCCGGGCAAGATCCTGACCTCGATGGTCAAGCGCGTCGACGTTGCCGTCTATGACGCCTTCACCACCGCCAAGAACGACACGTTCCAGCCCGGCGTCAACGTGCTCGGCCTCAAGGAAAGCGGCGTCGACGTCGCAATGGACGACAACAACGCACCGCTCATCACCCCGGAAATGAAGGCCGCGATCGACAAGGCGCGCGCCGACATCAACAGCGGTGCGGTCAAGGTGCACGACTACATGTCGGACGAGACCTGCCCCTACTAAGCGGCATTGACGGCCCGTTTGCGAAAGCAGACGGGCCGATTCCGTCCTGCCCCAGCCCAGCCTTCAATAATGTGGCGGGCGGGTGATCGCGGGGGCATCGAGAGAGCCCTCTTCCAGCACGAGGAACCGTTCCGTCAGCCGATCCAGCTTCGTCCGGAGCTGTTCGACCACACGCCATTGGTCGGCGAGCTGGTCGGAGAGCTCGTCGATCATCTTCGCCTGGTGGGCGGCATGTTCTTCGAGGCTCGCGATGCGCGCGGCCTGGCTATCATCGGGAAGGTTGGGCGTGGTCATGACTGTCCTCTTCGATCGAATTGCCGGCCAACTGGCCGGCTGGCCGGGCGGGTGGAGCTATAGCGGCCCGGAGCGGCGCCCGCAATCGGGCTGGACAAGTGCGGCGGAAGCAACAAGACTACCAACGGCCGGCCGAGGAGAATGGCCTGTCGGCCCTAAATCCCCGTAAGAGTGGATCGTCATGAGCGAACTGGCAATCGAACTGAAGGGCATCGACAAGAGCTTCGGCCTCGTCCACGCCAACCGGAACATCAACCTGAAGGTCCGCAAGGGCACCATTCACGGTATCATCGGCGAAAACGGCGCCGGCAAATCCACCCTCATGTCGATCCTCTATGGCTTCTACCAGGCCGATCACGGCGACATCGTCATCGACGGCAAGACGATCAAGATCCGCGATCCCAATGCGGCCATTGCCGCCGGCATCGGCATGGTGCACCAGCACTTCATGCTGGTCGAAAACTTCACCGTGCTGGAAAACATCATGCTCGGCGCGGAAGAGAGCCAGATTCTGAACGCCGGCATCACCAAGGCGCGTGCCGAGCTGAAGCGGCTCGAAAAGGAATATGCGCTGGAGGTCAATCCGGACGCGATCATCGAGGAACTGCCGGTCGGTCTCCAGCAGCGCGTGGAAATCCTCAAGGCGCTCTATCGCCGGGCCGACATCCTCATTCTTGACGAACCGACAGGCGTGTTGACGCCGGCCGAAGCCGACCACCTGTTCCGCATCCTCGAGCAGCTGAAGGCCGAGGGCAAGACGGTACTGCTCATCACCCACAAGCTGCGCGAGATCATGGCGATCACCGACGAGGTCTCTGTCATGCGCCGCGGCGAAATGGTGGCGACGCGCACGACGAAGGACACCTCGGTCGAAGAGCTCGCCGAATTGATGGTCGGCCGCCGCGTGCTGCTGCGCGTCGAAAAGGGCGAGGCGAAGCCTGCCGACGTCAAGCTTTCAGTCAAGAATCTCACGGTGCGCGACAGCCGCGGCGTGACCATGGTGGACGACGTGTCCTTCGACATCCGGGCCGGCGAGATCGTCGGCATTGCGGGCGTTGCCGGCAACGGCCAGTCCGAACTGCTGGAGGCGATTTCCGGCATCCGTCGCGCGAAATCCGGCACCGTATCGCTCAATGGCAGCGCCATCGAGGTCACCGGCCATGTCGACCCGGCGGAGCTGCGTAAGCGCGGCCTCGCCCATGTGCCGGAAGATCGCCACCATGTCGGGCTGGTGCTGAAATTCGAGGAAAGCGAGAACGCCATCCTCGGCTATCACGACGACCCGAAATACCGCAAAGGCCTGCTGCTCGACATCGACGCGATCCGCGCCGACGCAGAGGAGAAGATCGCCGCCTACGATATCCGCCCGCCGAACCCAAGGCTGAAGACCGCCAATTTCTCCGGCGGCAACCAGCAGAAGATCGTTTTGGCGCGCGAGATGGAACGCGGGCCGGATGTGCTGATCATCGGCCAGCCGACGCGCGGCGTGGATGTCGGCGCCATCGAGTTCATTCACAAGCGCATCATCGAGATGCGCGATCAGGGTAAGGCGGTGCTGCTCGTGTCCGTGGAACTTGACGAGATCCGCGCGCTGTCGGACCGCATTCTGGTGATGTTTGCCGGCCGCGTCGTCGGCGAGCGCACGCCGGACGCCACCGAAGGAGAACTCGGCCTCTTGATGGCCGGTGTTGAAGGCCGGAAGGAGGCTGCGGAATGAGTGTCCCTCACGCGAAACTGCCGGGCTGGGCCGAATATGGCCTGATCCCGCTGGTCAACCTCGCTGCCGCCTTCCTGATTTCCGGTCTCGTGGTGCTCATCGTCGGCGAAAGCCCGCTGGAGGCCGCCTATCACATGATCAACGGCGCCTTCGGGCGCGGCGAATATATCGGCTTCACGCTCTACTACACGACGACCTTCATCTTCACCGGCCTCGCGGTGGCGGTCGCCTTCCATTGCGGCCTGTTCAACATCGGTGGCGAAGGCCAGGCCTATATCGGCGGCATCGGCGTGGCACTTGCCTGTCTTTCCTTCGACCGCGTGCTGCCCTGGTACCTGCTCTTCCCGATCGCCGTCATCGGCGCCGCGTTCTTCGGCGCGCTGTGGGCGATGATCCCCGGCTGGCTGCAGGCCAAGCGCGGCAGCCATATCGTCATCACGACGATCATGTTCAACTTCATCGCCGCCAGCCTGATGAACTACCTGCTCAACCGGGTGTTCAAGCCGCTCGGCTCCATGTCGCTCGAAACCCGCACCTTCGAGACCGGCGGCCAGTTGCCGAAGCTCGACTGGCTGATGTCGATCTTCGGCCTTTCCGTCGGCAATGCCCCCTTCAACATTTCGTTCCTGCTGGCGCTCGTTGCGGCTTTCGCGGTGTGGGCGCTGATCTGGCGCACCAGGCTCGGCTACGAGATGCGGACGATGGGCCACAGCCCCGCCGCCGCACGTTACGCCGGCATCAAGGAAGCCAAGATCATCGTCATCGCCATGATGATCTCCGGCGGCCTTGCCGGCATGATGGCGCTGAACCCGATCATGGGCGAGCAGTTCCGCATGCAGCTCGATTTCGTGCAGGGCGCGGGCTTCGTCGGCATCGCCGTCGCGCTGATCGGCCGCTCGCATCCGGCGGGCATCATCCCGGCGGCGCTGCTCTTCGGCATGCTCTACCAGGGCGGGGCGGAAATCTCCTTCGAGATGCCCTCCATTTCCCGAGACATGATCGTCATCATCCAGGGTCTCGTGATCCTCTTTGCCGGCGCGCTCGAACACATGTTCCGCCCGGCCATCACGCGGATCGTCTTCGCGCTGTCGGCCAAGGGCCGCCAGGCGGCCGCCACCAAGGGAGCCTGAGCCATGGAATTCTTTCAGGTCTTCATCGAGCTTGCGCAGTCCACCGTCCGCGTCTCGACACCGCTGATCCTTGCCGCCCTTGCCGGCCTCTTCACCGAACGCGCCGGCGTCTTCGACATCGGGCTTGAGGGCAAGATGCTGGGGGCGTCCTTTGCCGCCGGCACCGTCGCCTTCATCACCCAGTCCGTGGCGATGGGCCTGGGCGCGGCAATCCTCGTCTCCGTACTGCTCTCGCTGGTACACGGCTATGCCTCGATCACCCAGCGCGGCAGCCAGATCGTCTCGGGCGTCGCCATCAACTTCGTCGTCGCCGGCTCCACCGTCATCCTCGGAGAGGCCTGGTTCCGCCAGGGCGGGCGCACGCCGGCATTGATGGAAAGTGGCCGCTTCGGCACGATCAAACTGCCCTTTGCCGATGCGCTGCGCGAGGTGCCGATTCTCGGGCCGCTCTATTCCGGTCTGCTTTCCGGCCACTCGCCGCTGACCTATTTCGCCTTCCTGATGGTGCCGGCAAGCTGGTGGATCCTCTACCGCACGCGCTTCGGCCTGCGTCTTCGCGCCGTCGGCGAAAATCCGGGCGCAGTCGACACCGCCGGAATCTCGGTCATCTGGCTGCGCTACCGCGCCGTCATCTGCTGCGGCATCCTCTGCGGCATTGCCGGCGCCTATCTCTCGCTTGCGGCCAATGCCGGCTTCACCAAGGGCATGACGGCGGGCAAGGGCTATATCGCGCTCGCCGCGCTCATCTTCGCCAAATGGCGGCCGAAGAACATTCTCTTCGCCTGCCTGCTCTTCGGCTTCCTCGATGCCTTCGCCATCCGCTACCAGGGCTACGCCTTCCCGCTGATCGGCAAGGTGCCGGTACAATTCATGCAGGCGCTGCCCTATATCCTGACCGTGATCCTGCTTGCAGGCTTCATCGGCAAGGCCATTCCACCGAAGGCCGGCGGCGTGCCCTACGTCAAGGAGCGATAACATGTCCCATGACCTCTTCGAGGCGGCGCGCGCGGCGATGGCCTTCGCGCACGCGCCCTATTCCAAATTCCCCGTGGGTGCGGCGATCCGCGCGGAGGACGGGAAAATCTATGCCGGCGCGAACATCGAAAACCTCTCCTTCCCGCAGGGCTGGTGCGCCGAGCCGACAGCGATCAGTCACATGATCATGGCCGGCAACAAGAAGATCGTCGAGATGGCCGTCATCGCGGAAAAGCTGCCGCTCTGCCCGCCCTGCGGCGGCTGCCGGCAGAAGATCGCCGAGTTCGCCACGGCGAAAACGCCGATCTATCTGTGCGACGAGACGGGCGTGAAGAAGACCATGACCATGGAAGAACTGCTGCCGCACAGTTTTGCGACGGATATCCTGGGATGAGCGTTCAAACCACCGACCTCTTGATCTCCCGCCTCGGCGGTGTGCTGCCGCGCTACGGCATCGTGCTCGGCTCCGGCCTCGGCTCCCTGGTGGAGGCCGTGCAGAACCCGCTGCGCATCTCCTATGCCGACCTGCCGAGCTTTCCGGTCAGCTCCGTCTCCGGCCATGCCGGCGAACTGGTCATCGGTTATCTCGGTGCGGTTCCCGTCATCATGCTCTCCGGCCGCGTGCACTATTATGAAAACGGCGATGCCAATGCCATGCGCACGCCGATCGAGGTGCTGAAGGGCCTCGGCGTCACCTCGCTGATCCTCACCAATTCGGCAGGGTCCGTGCGCGAGGACATGCCGCCAGGCTCAGTGATGCGGATTTCCGACCACATCAACTTTTCCGGCGCCAACCCGTTGATCGGCATCGACAGCGACGACCGCTTCGTCGGCATGACCAATGCCTATGACGCGGACCTCGCCGCCCGCATGGATGCAGCAGCCAAGACGCTCGATATCCCGCTGTCCTCCGGCGTCTACATGTGGTTCTCCGGCCCGAACTTCGAGACCCCGGCGGAAATCCGCATGGCGCGTGTCTTCGGCGCGGATGCCGTCGGCATGTCGACCGTGCCGGAGGTGCTGATCGCCCGGCATCTTGGCCTCAAGGTCGCGGCGGCCTCGGTCATCACCAATTTCGGCGCAGGCATGACAGGCGGCGAACTCAGCCATCACGAAACCAAGGACATGGCCCCGATCGGCGGAAAGCGGCTTGCCGCCATTCTCGCCGAAATGATCGCGGGCGGAGGCAACGACCATGCATGACACGGCGAAAAGGGCACTCTCGCTGCTCGACCTGACCGATCTTACGGACGATTGCGACGCAGCCGCGATCGAAAAACTCTGCGCGCAGGCGCAGACGCCCTTCGGCCCTACGGCTGCCATCTGCATCTGGCCGCGCTTCGTCGCGCAGGCGCGCGGCATTCTCGGCAAGGGTCATGCGGTGAAGATCGCGACCGTCGTCAACTTCCCCTCCGGCGAACTGGCAGTTGCCGATGTGCTGGCGGAGACGAAACAGGCGATCGCCGATGGCGCCGACGAGATCGACCTCGTCATACCCTACCGCGACTTCATTACCGGTGACGAAGCGGCCGTGACGGAGATGGTGAAAGCCATAAAAGCAGCCTGCACGCCGCCCGTCATTCTCAAGACCATTCTGGAAACCGGCGAGCTCAAAGACCCGGCGTTGATCCGCGAGGCCTCTGACCTCGCGATTGCCGCCGGTGCCGACTTCATCAAGACCTCGACCGGCAAGGTTTCCGTCAACGCGACATTGCAGGCCGCCGCGATCATGCTGAATGCCATCAAGACCAGCGGCAAGCCGGTCGGCTTCAAGCCGGCGGGTGGCGTGCGCACCGTGACGGATGCCGGCGAATATCTGGCACTTGCTGCCTCCATCCTCGGCGAAGGCTGGGCGACGCCAAAGACCTTCCGCTTCGGCGCCTCCGGCCTGCTCGGCGACATTCTCTCCGTGCTCGGCGGCCAGTCCGCGCCGTCTGCGCCGGCGAGCTACTAAAATGCTCCCGCAGGAGACGATCCGCCGCAAGCGGAGCGGCGACCCTCTCAGCCGTGAGGAGATCGCTCGTTTTGTTGCCGGCGTGACGGATGGCAGCGTCTCCGAGGGGCAGGTGGCGGCCTTTGCCATGGCCGTCTGGTTCAAGGGCATGGCACGCGACGAGACCGTGGCGCTGACGCTTGCCATGCGGGATTCGGGCGATGTGCTCGACTGGTCGGGCATCGACCGGCCGATCGCCGACAAACATTCCACCGGCGGCGTCGGCGACAATGTCTCGCTGATGCTGGCGCCGATCGCGGCGGCCTGTGGGCTTGCCGTGCCGATGATTTCCGGCCGGGGGCTTGGCCATACCGGCGGCACGCTCGACAAGCTGGAATCGATCCCCGGCTATACGATCATGCCGTCCGCCGATCTTTTCCGCCGCACGGTGAAGGATGTCGGCTGCGCGATCATCGGCCAGACAGCGGACCTCGCGCCCGCCGACAAGCGCATCTACGCGATCCGCGACGTGACGGCGACGGTCGATTCCGTGCCGCTGATCACCGCCTCCATTCTCTCGAAGAAACTCGCCGCCGGGCTGCAATCGCTGGTGCTCGACGTGAAGGTCGGCAACGGCGCCTTCATGACGGAAATCTCCGAAGCCGAGACGCTTGCCCGCTCGCTGGTCGAGGTGGCGAATGGCGCCGGCGTCAAAACCTCCGCCCTCATCACCGACATGAACCAGCCACTGGCCGACGCCGCCGGCAATGCCGTCGAGATCACCAATTGCATCGCCTTTCTCAGGGGCGAAAAAGCCGGCAGCCGGCTGGAGCACGTCGTGCTCGCCTTTGTGGCGGAAATGCTGGTGCTGTCCGGGTTGGAAAAGGACTTGGCGGCGGCTGAAACGAAGGCTGCACAGGCACTTTCCAGCGGTGCGGCAGCGGAAACATTCGGCCGCATGGTGCAGGCGCTTGGCGGCCCTGCCGACCTCATGGAGCGGCCGGAGGCCTATCTGGCTTCGGCACCCGTTGTCCGCGCCGTAATAGCTCCAGAAGCCGGCTATCTTGTTTCATGCGAGACCCGCGGCATCGGTCTTGCCGTCATCGAACTCGGTGGCGGCCGCAGCCGCCCGGATGACGCGATCGATCATCGCGTCGGCTTCGACCGTTTGCTGCCCCTCGGCATGAGGGTGGAAAAGGGCGACGAGATCGGTCGCGTGCATGCGGCAAATGAAGCGGATGCGGCACGCGGCGTGGCGCGCCTCGGCGCTCTCTACCGGATCGGGCCGGACGCGCCCGCGCCGGCGCCCGATATCCTCAAGCGCATCAGCGCGTGAGGTGCAGCTTGCCGTCCTCGACCTTGTAGGACGACAGTACCTTCAAGAAACTCATGCCGATCAGCGTGCCGGAGAGCGCCTTGTCGTCCAGCACCATGGCGCCGACATTCTCGATCTTCACCGGGCCGATTTCGATCTTGTCCAGGCGGATATAGGCGGCGCGTGCCTTGCCGTTTGCCGTATCGACGGCATAGCGGAAATCGAGATTGGCGCGATCGATGCCGATGCGCTGCGCCGTCGAGACGTTGATGGCAACCATGCTGGCGCCGGTATCGACGAGGCCCTCTTCCTTGCGGCCGTTGATGGCGAAGACGCCCGTGAAATGGCCGCTCGGATCCGCATCGATCACGGCGCTGCGGTTGCCGGTATAGCGCGCAGCACCCTGCCCCGTCGGGACGGCGACCGTCTCGACCTTCGCGGCGGGGTTGTCGCCTGTCGATTCGAGATAGCGCTTCGCGACGTCGGGCACGAAGGCGGCGGTGACAATCACGGCACCGGCGACAAAGGCAAGGCTGCGGACGGACATGGACAGGTCTCCGAAAGATCTGTCCCGAAATAACACGCATCCGGCTAACGGACGGCAAAAGGGGCGCTCGACGGCGCCCCTCTCCACGATCTTCGATTGACTTGGTAAAGAGCCGGTTAACGGCTCACTTGGTGCCGTACATGCGGTCGCCCGCATCGCCGAGGCCGGGCACGATATAGCCCTTCTCGTTGAGCTGGCGGTCGATGGAGGCGGTGTAGACCGGCACGTCCGGATGGTGCGCGCGAAAACTCTTGATGCCTTCCGGGGCGGCGAGCAGGCAGAGGAAGCGGATGTTCGTTGCACCGCGGCTTTTCAGCGTGTCGATGGCGGCAATCGCCGAATTACCGGTCGCCAGCATCGGGTCGACGACGATGACCAGACGTTCGTCGATGCTGTCCGGCGCCTTGAAGAAATATTCGACAGCCTCCAGCGTCTCGTGGTCGCGATAGACGCCGATATGGGAGACACGGGCGGAGGGTACCAGTTCCAGCATGCCTTCCAGCAGGCCGTTGCCGGCACGCAGGATGGAGGCGAAGACCAGCTTCTTGCCTTCCAGCACCGGCGCGTCGATCTCTTCGAGCGGCGTCTGGATGCGCTCGGTGGTCAGTTCCAGGTCGCGCGTGACCTCGTAACAGAGCAGCGTGGAGATCTCGCGCAGCAGGCGACGGAAACTGCCGGTCGACGTTTCCTTCTTGCGCATGATGGTCAGCTTGTGCTGCACGAGCGGGTGATCGATGACTGTGACGCCGTCCATGGCCAACCTTCCCAAATAATATGAACGCTTCTTTTTCCACGGAACGGCAGAGGCCCGCAAGAGAAGACAGCCGGCCGCAGGCAACATCCCCAGCCGGCTTGCGCCTCAAAGAGCCGAAAGCAGCCTTTGCCGCGTCGGTTCGTCAACGAAAGCCGCTTCGATGGCGGTCCGCGTCATGCCGAGAATGTCCGCATCGCTGAAACCCATGATGGTCGACGCGACCTCGTATTCGCGGGCGAGCGAGGTGTGGAAGAACGGCGGATCGTCGGAATTGAGGGTGACACGCACGCCGGCCTCGTGGAGTGCCCGCAGCGGGTGGCGTTCGAAATCCGGAAAAACCTCCAGCGCGACATTCGAGCCAGGGCAAACTTCGAGCACCACGCCTTCGTCCGCCAGCCGCGTCACCAGATCCGCATCCTCGATGGCACGCACGCCATGGCTGATGCGCGAGGGCCGCACATGGTCGAGCGCATCGCGCACGCTGAAGGCGCCGGAAAGCTCGCCGGCATGGATGGTGATGCCGAGGCCGGCGTCGCGAGCGATGTCGAAGGCGCGCGTGAAATCGGCGACACGGTGCAGACGCTCCTCGCCGGCAAGATTGAAGCCGGTAATCAGCGGATGCGGCCGGCGCGCGGCATATTCCGCCGCCTTCACCACCCGTTCCGGGCCGAAATGGCGGATGCCGACGATGAGAAGACGCGTCTCGATGCCGGTCTTCGCCTTGGCGCGTTCGGCGCCTTCGGCAAGGCCGCGGACATAGGCATCCGCCCCGATGCCGACGGCATCGCCCTGGTCGGGCGAGACGATCAGCTCGCTGTAGATGGCGCCGGCTTCCGCGATCTCGGTGAGATAGGTTTCGGCGAGCAGCGCGTAATCTTCTTCCGTCCGGAAGAGATTGGCCGTCGCATCGTAGCTCTGCACGAAGCTGGTGAAATCCTGCCAGGCATATTGGCCGTCGCGGATGAAGGCGGAGGTGTCGATGCCGTAGCGCTCGGCTTGCGCCAGGGCCAGCGCCGGTGGTGTCGCACCCTCTATATGGCAGTGCAGTTCCGCCTTGGGCATGGTTTTCGTCACAAAAAGCTCCTTCCGTGCGGGCCTGGCGGGATGCCGAGATGGCGGGCGATACTTTCGCCGATATCGGCGAAAGTTTTGCGGGTTTCAAGGAGGCGCGAGCGGATGCCCGGGCCGAAGCTCAGGATCGGCACGCGCTCGCGCGTGTGGTCCGTGCCGCGCCAGGTCGGGTCGCAGCCATGGTCCGCCGTCAGGATGACGACATCGCCGGGTCTCAGCTTGCGGTCCACCTCCGGCAGGCGCCGGTCGAAGGCTTCGAGGGCGGCGGCATAACCGGGCACATCACGCCGGTGGCCGTAGAGCATGTCGAAATCGACGAAATTGGTGAAGACGAGGTCGCCGTCCTTGGCTTCGTCCATGACGCGGAGTGTCGCGTCGAACAGCGCCATGTTGCCGTTCGCCTTGGTGAGCGTGCCGATGCCCTGATGGGCAAAGATGTCGCCGATCTTGCCGACGGCGTGCACGGTGCGACCGGCGTCCGTCAGCCGATCGAGCAGCGTCGGCTCCGGCGGCGGCACGGAATAGTCGCGCCGGTTGCCGGTGCGCTCGAACGTTTCCGGCGTTTCGCCTGCGAATGGGCGCGCGATGACCCGGCCGATACGTCCGCCCGGCCGCTCGTCGAGGATTTTTCGCACGGTCTCGCAGAAGGCGAGCAGCCGGTCGAGGCCGAAGGAGCCTTCATGCGCGGCGATCTGGAAGACCGAGTCGGAGGAGGTGTAGCAGATCGGCTTGCCGGTGCGCCGATGCTCCAGGCCAAACCGGGCGATGATATCCGTGCCGGACGCATGGCAATTGCCGAGGATGCCCGGCACATTGCCGGCCGTGCAGATCGCGTCGATCAACTCCGGCTCGAAGGCATCGCCCTCCGCCGGAAAGTAGCCCCAGTCGAAGGTGACGGGCGTGCCGGCGATCTCCCAATGGCCGGACGGCGTGTCCTTGCCGTTCGAGACTTCGCTCGCCGCCCCATGATAGCCGAAGACGCGTTGCGGCACGTCCATGCCGTCCGGAAAGCGGCCGGTGGCGGCGCGGGCGGCGTGCAGAAGGCCGAGCGCCGACATGTTGGGAAGCTTCAGCGGTCCTTGCCTGAGACCAGGCCGGTCGCCCGCGCCGGCTGCGCAGAATTCCGCAATATGGCCGAGCGTGTCCGCCCCAAGGTCGCCGAACGTGTCCGCATCCGGCCCGCCGCCGATACCGAAGGAGTCGAGAACGAAAAGGAAGGCTCGCGCCATGGATCACCTATCGCATGTCGCCGGAACGGCGGATGGACTGCGTGACATGACACAGGCGCGGCGAGAGGTTCAAGCGAAATCGGCGGACATGCCTGCTTGGCTCAGCAACCCGAGCAGGCGATCGTCTTGCCTCTGCGCAGGGCGAAATAACTCGTCTTGCCGAGCGGGAACGAGTTGAGCCTGGACGAGAGATTGGGGGCCATGAGCAATATGGTATAGGGTACCGCCAACTCCGTGCGCACGAAGAACAGGTCCTTGGCACCCTGAATGTTGCTCGGCAAGGCCACGGCCGTTCCCTTGGTATAGGGCTCCCCCTTGGCCTGATCACGCGACCATGCGACGGTCGCCTTGCCGTCTTTGTCGACGGCGACGCCGGTGATCTTCAGCGTGTATCCGTCGGCCTGCTGGAAGGGTGCGATGACGCGCTTGGTAACCTCTTTCATCTTGTCCAACGTGTCCGCCGTCGTCGCATCGTCTTGCGTCAGCAGATCGGAAACCGTGCTGGCCGCACGACTGACCTTGCTCGCCATGTTGATGCCGACGGAAATTTCAAACGCGCTGACATAGGCCATGATCAAAAGGGGCGCAACGATTGCGAACTCGATGGCGCCCGCCCCATGCCGGTCCCGGCCGAAGCGGCGCAGCAGGCTGCGTCCTTGCAAGGCCACCCTCTTGCCGGCGAGCACAGGCGAAAAGACCGTACGCATCACGGATAGTCCTCGTTCTGGATAACGGCGGTCGAGACCATCAGGTAGTTCTGCTTGGTGCCGTCAGCGGACTTGATGGTGGAGAGATAGGGGCGGATGACGTCCGTAATGATATCCCAGCGATAGTAGGCACGCACGATGTTGATCGACTTCTTGCCGCCCGGGGCAAACTGGAACGCGGTCGTATCGAGGTCCTTGCCCGTCAGGGGAACCGATTTCGGAATTTCCGCGAAAGTCTTGAAACTGCGCACGTCCAGCCAGAGCTTGTTGGGCGCCTTCAGCTCGTCCGCCGAGCACTTCAGCATGATGGCGATTTCCTGGCAGAAAGCCGCGCGGAACTGCTCCTTGGTCATGTTCGAGGTTTTGCCGAGATTGTAGGTGATCTCGCCGGTGCGGATCTTGCGCGCCATGGTATCGGTCGCGCTGGCAAGGAGCTGCTCGGCAGAAAAGGCGACGAACGTTTCGATCGAGGCGAAGACGATAAGGAAAAAAGGCAGCGTGAGGATGGTGAATTCGATCGCCGTCGCGCCGTCGCGGCGAGCGAAGAAGCGACCGAGCAGACCCTTCATCGGCCGTCGGCGAACTGTTGTGTCTTGATCGAGCGACATCGCGATCCGTTCCCAAATGCTGGACACGGCGAGAGTAGACGGCAGACCGTTTATTTTTCGTGTGTGCGAGGCCGAAGAATTGAACCGTTTCCCACATTCGGACGACCGAAGCGAAACAGGTCGTCAGCCGCCCGTAGCGGCGCGGGTAGAGTGTTCCTCGCAGTTCGGCGTGCAGGACAGCACCGACCTGTCGGTCTGCCGGAAGACGCGTACGGTGTTGCCTTCGTCGATCGACACGAGAATACGCTCGTCGATGATCGCGTTTCCGTCGGCGTCGAGAAGAACCAGATTGGTCGTTCCGAAACTGCGGCCTGTCAGGACGATGGTGCGCGCGTCGGCCACGGTCGCATCGGCGACCTCGGCATTGCCGATGATGACCTTGCTGACGGGGCGGTCGAGCCGCAGCACACGGGCATGGTCCATGTAGACGCGCATGAGCGGCTCTTCGGCCATGGCGCCGACGGCCGTCGCGCCCACCACGAATGCGGCAGTGGCAAACCTCAGCGCACCCTTAACGAAGGTCCCGTCGCGTCCCATAAACACTCATCCCGGCAAACAATCATCAACAGCATCGCCGTGAATGGTGAATGAAGCCTTAAGTCACTCGCTCGCATTGCAGATATATCCGAAGTGATCGGAAAACCGCGACAAGCCCGATCAGCCGAGAATACGGGCCGGAATACCGGAAAGCACGCGCTGTATACGCGCGCGTAAGGCGCTTTACCTGTTGTTGACCATACATCCGGTAGGTTGGCGTTAGGGTCGCATTAACCCATTTCTTTAAGCCGATGGAAATCGACTGCTTGTAGGTTGCATTCATCCGAACAACGGAAACAGTTGGCGGACGTGCTGAACCAACATCGTGGAGCTAGGAGAATACCATGACCAAGATTTTCGCTCGCCTTATGAAGGACGAATCTGGCGCAACCGCCATCGAATACGGCCTGATCGCTGCCCTGATTTCCGTTGCCCTCATCAGCGGTGCAACCGCACTCGGCAAAGGCCTGAACGCTCAGTTCAACTTCCTGAACACCAAGCTCTCGGGCTCGCAGACCCCGTAAGTCCAGGGACATCGTTTCCTGAAAATGAAGCCGCCATCCATCGGAAGGCGGCTTCATCGTTCCGGACACCGCCAGAACAACCACCGGAGGCAATCGGCATGACGCAGGCTCTGATTTTCGTGGTCTTCCCGCTGTGCCTGGCGCTCGCCGCCTTCACCGATCTTTTCACGATGACGATCCCGAACCGCGTGCCGGCGATCCTTCTCGCCGCCTTTGTCATCGTCGCGCCGCTTGCCGGCCTCGGCCTGACCGATATCGCCATGCATCTGGCCGCCGGCCTTCTCGTCTTCGCCGCCTGCTTTGCCCTCTTCGCCTTCAACATCATGGGTGGGGGTGATGCCAAGCTTCTGACGGCCAGTGCCGTCTGGTTCGGCCTGTCGATGTCGCTGTTCGATTTTCTCGTCTGCGTGTCGTTCTTCGGCGGCGTGCTGACGCTCGGCATCCTCGCGCTGCGTTCAAACGCAAACACCATCCTCGTATCGCGCCTGCCCGTGCCGAACCACCTGCTGGAAGGCGGAAAGGTGCCCTACGGCATCGCGATCGGCGCAGCCGCCTTCGCCACCTATGCCTCTTCCCCCCTCATGATGGCCGCTCTCGGCAAGTTGGGCTGACGCGACGTCGCCCAGCCGCTGAATTGCTGCGTAAGACACACGCTGGCGCGAGATCGCGTCCGGCGTCTTCCTGCGTTTCGCGTGCATGGCGAAACCTGGCGTTAACCATAGCCGTAAGGTGGTTATTAACCATAATTACACCATTGCCGGTCAATGTGGGCGGATAGAAGAGTCCGCAGTCCAGGAAACCCACATGAAACCGGCGCGAATCATTATTCTGGCAGTGGCCGTCGTTTCGGCTGGTGTTGCGGGCCTGCTGGCCCTGCAGCTCGCCAGCGGTGGCCCCACGATCATCCAGTCGGATCCCGTGGTCGAGCGCGAGCCCTCCATCAACGTGCTGGTCGCCAAGGAAAGCCTGCCTGTCGGCGCGCGGCTCAATCCCGAAGTCATGGCCTGGACCGCCTGGCCGCAGGGCTCGGTCGTCGAAGGCTTCATCACGGACCAGAACCGGCCGGACGCCTTGGAAAGCCTCGACGGCTCGATCGCCCGCATGCCGATCTTCAACGGCGAACCGATCCGTCAGGAAAAGATCGCCGATTCGAGCAACCGCATCATGTCTTCGCTTCTGCCCTCCGGCAAACGCGCGGTCGCGACGGAGATCTCCGTGGCGACAGGCGCCGGCGGCTTCATCCTGCCGAACGACCGTGTCGACGTGATCATGGTGCGCAAGAGCGAGACCAACTCCTATCTCACGGAAACCGTGCTCACCAATGTTCGTGTGCTCGCGATCGACCAGCAGATCCAGGAAAATCCGGATGGATCCAAATCGGCCATCGGCACCACCGCCACGCTCGAACTGACGCCGGACCAGACCAAGGTGATCACCGTTGCGCAGCAGATGGCCGAACGGCTCTCGCTGGCGCTACGCAGCGTCGCCGACGCCCAGGAAGCCGACACGGGTGCGGCCGACTACCTGTTGAGCGGCAGCGACGGCATGCCCCTGGTCCAGGTGATCAAGACCGGTGAAATCGTTAGCGGCGGCACATCCGCAGCCCAGAAGTGATCAGGAGCTGACCGTGTTTGGTATGACCAGAACTTTTCGGACCTCTGTCGCCGGCGGATTGAGCTTCTGCCTGGCGTTTTCGGGCATGCCCGTGGCCCTTGTCGGCGGCACGGCCATCGCACCCGCACAAGCGGCAACCGCCACGATCATCCGCATCGACAACAGCGGCCCGGGTGCGCGCAAGTCCGTCAAGCTCGGCCTCAACAAGGCGATCGTCGTCGATCTGCCGACCGACGCGCACGACATCCTCGTCGCCGATCCCGGCAAGGCGGATGCCGTGACGCGGACATCGCGGCGCATCTACCTGTTCGGCAAGGAAGTGGGCCAGACCAACATCTTCGTCTTCGGACCGAATGGCGAGGAAATCATCAGCATCGACCTCACCGTCGAACGCGACATCGACGGCCTCCAGGCCAATCTGCGGCGCTTCATTGCCGATTCCGACATCCAGGTCGAAATCATCTCGGACAACATCGTGCTGAACGGCACCGTGCGCACGCCGCAGGATTCCGCCCAGGCCGTTCGGCTGGCGGAAATCTTCCTGCGGGGCGGTGAAGCGACGACCCGCACGGTCGTCGCCCAGGGCAACAATGGCGACGCCGCCATCTTCGGCGAATCGCGCCAGCGTTCGCAGGTCGTCAACATGCTGAAGATCGACGGCGAAGACCAGGTGACGCTGAAGGTCACGGTCGCCGAGGTCAGCCGCCAGGTGCTGAAGCAGCTTGGCTTTAATGGCGCGATGGGAGGATCGAGCGGTGGTATTAACTTCCGCAATCCGACCAATCTCGGTGGTGCTGCCGACTGGTTCTCGAATGGAGCCTTTAGCGGAGCCGTGGGCGGGTTGAGCATCGCAAGCAATATGAGCGCGATGGAGCAGGCCGGCGTCATGCGCACGCTTGCCGAACCGAGCCTGACAGCCATCTCCGGCGAGGAAGCCCGCTTCTATGTCGGTGGTGAATTCCGCATTCCGACCGGGCAATCGATCGACATCGATGAAGAAACGAAGAGGAGAACCGTCGGTCGGGAGCTCACCCAGGTCGAATACGGCATCCGACTGAATTTCCGTCCGGTCGTCCTGTCGCCCGGTCGAATCAGCCTGCGGATCGAGACAGAGGTTTCAGAGCCGACCTTCGAGGGCTCCACGACCTCCCTCGCTAACAACGACATCCCCGCCCTGACCGTGGTCGGCATCCGCCGCCGCGAGGCGACGACCAGCGTCGAACTGCCTTCGGGTGGCTCCATCGTCATCGCCGGCCTCGTCAAGGATGACATCCGCCAGGCGATGTCCGGCCTGCCGGGCCTGTCGAAGCTCCCGATCTTCGGCACGCTCTTCCGCTCTAAGGATTTCATACGCAACGAGACCGAAATGGTCATCATCGCGACGCCCTACCTGGTGCGCCCGGTTGCACGTAGCGCGATTTCCCGCCCGGACGACAATTTCAATGCGACCAACGATGCCGCGAGCTTCTTCCTCGGCAAGGTGAACAAGATCTACGGCCGCAAGGAAGAGGCGATGCCCTCGGGCAATTACCACGGCTCCATCGGCTTCATCTACAAATGACGGGGAGAGAGATGCGCGACACGAACAGCCACACGCCCCTCCCTGCAAGGATGCGCTTCATGCACAAGACCCTGCCGGCACGCGCAGCACTCGCCGCGATGCTCGCCCTTTCCACTGCAGCGCTTTCGGGTTGCGGCACCAACCCGGACAAGAATGCGACCGGCTCCATTCCGGACGATTATCGCACGCGCCATCCGATCGTGCTGACGGAAACCGCCCAGACGATGGACCTTCCCATCGCCACCGGCGACCGGCAGCTGACCTTTGCGATGCGCGACAATATTCGCGGCTTTGCCGCCGATCGTGCCGCCAAGTCGACCGGGGCCGTGCAGATCATGCTGCCGCGCGGCTCGTCCAATGCTGCGACCGCAAACTATCTGAGCAAGGACATCCGCGCGACCCTGACGGCCGCCGGCATAAAGCGCGACCGGCTGATCGAGACGAGCTATGATGCGAGCGGCTATGGCGATGCCGCGCCGGTGCGCCTCGTCTTCTTCGCGATCACGGCGAAGGCCGGTCCCTGCGGCACTTGGCCGGAAGACCTCGTTGCGAACACGATGGAAAACCGGAATTACCACAATTTCGGCTGCGCCACGCAGGCCAACCTTGCCGCGCAAATCGCAAACCCGATGGATCTCGTTCAGCCGCGCGGCATGACGCCGATCGATGCGGAGCAGCGCACTATCGTGATTCAGGACTACCGCGAGAACGGGCAGCCGCTACTGCGATGAACGACATTGGAAAGCAGCTATCCATCCGGTCCGCCGGGCACCAGCAACGGACATGACGATGAGCACGATCAACTACACCATTGAGCGGCCCGCCGAGGAGCACATGGACGAGGCTGTCCGGCCGACCGAGCTTGAGGCCTTGCGCCCGCTGCCGCGCATCTCCGTGCACGCCTTCTGCGAAAGCGAGGCGATGCTGCGCACCATGGAGCGTTGCAGCCAGGATCGTCGCATGTCCAAGGCGAGCCTCCGCATCTCGAGCGCGAGCATCGCGGCGGCGGCCAACATGTTCGCCTCCGCGCCGACACCGAACCTGCTGATCCTCGAAACCTCGACGGAACCGCACGGTATCATGGAGGAACTGGCGCCTCTCGCCGAGGTCTGCGATCCGAGCACCAAGGTCGTCATCATCGGCCGCTACAACGACATCCCGCTCTACCGTGATCTCATCCGCAACGGCATCTCCGAATACATGGTCGGTCCCGTCGGCATGGCCGAGGTGCTGAATGCCATGGCTGCGATCTTCATCGATCCGGATGCCGAGCCGCTCGGCCGCACCATCGCCTTCATCGGTGCCAAGGGCGGCTGCGGCTCCTCGACGATTGCGCACAATTGCGCCTTCGACATTTCCAACCTGTTCCAGACCGAAGTCATCCTCGCCGACCTCGACCTGCCCTACGGCACCGCCAACATCGATTTCGACCAGGACCCGCCGCAGGGCATTTCCGAGGCGATCTATGCGCCGGAGCGGCTCGACGAGGTGTTTCTCGATCGCCTGCTGACGAAGTGCTCCGACCATCTCTCGCTGCTTGCGGCGCCCTCGATGCTCGACCGGGCCTACGATCTCGAGCGCGGCTCGTTCCAGCCGATCATGGAAGTGCTGCAGCGCAGCGCGCCGGTGTCGGTGCTCGACGTGCCGCATGCCTGGTCGGAATGGACGCGCACGCTGCTGTCCGAGGTGGACGAACTTGTCATCACGGCCACGCCTGATCTCGCCAACCTGCGCAACGCGAAAAATATGCTCGATGCGCTGAAGAAGCTTCGGCCGAACGACAAGCCGCCGCATCTGGTGCTCAACCAGGTCGGCCTGCCGAAGCGGCCGGAGATTTCACCCAGCGATTTCTGCGAGCCGCTCGGCATCGAGCCGGTCGCGATCATCCCCTTCGACGCCCAGCTCTTCGGCACCGCCGCCAACAGCGGCCGCATGATCGCGGAGATGGATCGCAAGTCGCCGACGGCGGAAACCTTCGCGCAGCTCGCCCATATCGTAACGGGCCGCGCGACGATCAAGAAACCCAAGAAGGCCGGCCTCGGCAAGATGCTGGGGCTGCTCGGACGCAAGTAAGCGACGCAACAGACTGGATGAAGTGGCATGTTCGGCAAACGCGGCAATGAAGGTTCCGGCAAGAGCGGCATGGGTCAGACGACCCCGGCCGTGCATGCGGCCGCCTCGACCTTGACGGCAGAACGGCCGGTCGCCACGGCGTCGGCCGCGCAACCCGTTTACGAGCCGGCCCCGCCGCCCTCCGCGGCACCGGCGACCCAGGCCCGTCGACGCACGCCCCGCACGGAAGACTATTACGACACGAAGAGCCAGGTCTTCTCCGCGCTCATCGACACGATCGACCTGTCGCAGCTCGCCAAGCTCGACACCGAAAGCGCACGCGAAGAAATCCGCGACATCGTCAACGACATCATCACGATCAAGAACTTCGCGATGTCGATCTCCGAGCAGGAAGAATTGCTCGACGACATCTGCAACGACGTTCTCGGCTACGGTCCGCTGGAGCCGCTGCTGGCGCGCGACGACATCGCCGACATCATGGTGAACGGGGCCGGCAAGACCTATATCGAAGTCGCCGGCAAGGTGCAGGAATCGGAAATCCGCTTCCGCGACAATGCGCAGCTCCTCTCGATCTGCCAGCGCATCGTCAGCCAGGTCGGCCGTCGCGTCGACGAATCAAGCCCGATCTGCGACGCGCGCCTGCCGGACGGCTCGCGCGTCAACGTCATCGCCCCGCCGCTTGCCATCGACGGCACCGCGCTCACCATCCGCAAGTTCAAGAAGGACAAGCTGACGCTCGACCAGTTGGTCCGGTTCGGCTCGATCACGCCCGAGGGCGCGACGCTGCTCCAGATCATCGGCCGCGTGCGCTGCAATCTCGTCATTTCCGGCGGCACCGGCTCGGGCAAGACCACGCTGCTCAACTGCCTCACCAACTATATCGACCGGGACGAGCGCGTCATCACCTGCGAAGATTCGGCCGAACTCCAGCTGCAGCAGCCGCATGTCGTGCGTCTCGAAACCCGCCCGCCGAATATCGAAGGCGAAGGCGAGATCACCATGCGCGATCTCATCAAGAACTGCCTGCGTATGCGCCCCGAACGCATCATCGTCGGCGAAGTGCGCGGACCGGAAGTGTTCGATCTTCTCCAGGCGATGAACACCGGCCATGACGGCTCGATGGGCACGATCCACGCCAACACGCCGCGCGAATGCCTTTCCCGCATGGAATCGATGATCGCCATGGGCGGCTATACGCTGCCGGCCAAGACGGTGCGCGAAATCATCGCCGGCTCCATCGATATCATCATCCAGGCCTCGCGCCTGCGCGACGGTTCGCGCCGCATCACCCACATCACGGAAGTGGTCGGCATGGAAGGCGACGTCATCGTCACCCAGGACCTGATGCGTTTCGAAATGGACGGCGAGGACGCCAACGGCCGCATCATCGGCAAACATTCGGGCACGGGCATCGGCAAGCCGCATTTCTGGGATCGCGCGCGATATTTCAACGAGGACAAGCGCCTGGCGGCCACGCTCGACGCAATGGAAAAGCCGTAAGGGGCAGGCGGGGCGCGGATGTTCGGACTGGATATCACCATCGTGGCGATCTTCGCATTGGCGGCGCTCTCCACCGCTGGCCTTGCCTATGGCATTCTCTTCTCGCGCATCGAGGCGGCGAAGAAGACCGAAAGCCGTGTGCGGCGGGTGCAGTCGGCGGAAACCGACCAGTCCAAGGCGAAGGCAGCCCGCGACCGCATGCAGGAAATGTCGAAGCGCCGCAAATCGGTGCAGGATTCGCTGAAGGATCTCGAAAAGAAGCAGCAGGACCAGACCAAGCGGGCAGCCACATCGCTGAAAGGGAAACTCGGCCAGACCGGTCATTCCATCAGCGTCACGCAATTCTACCTGTTCAGCGCCCTGTTCGGCTTTTTTACCCTCGTGCTCAGCTTTCTCGCCGGTGTCGACATCCTCGTTTGCCTGGGCATCGCCTTCATTGCGGCGGCCGGTTTTCCGCGCTGGGTCGTGGGCTTCCTGGTCAAGCGGCGGCTGAACAAGTTTCTGGAGGAATTCCCCAACTCGCTGGACGTGATGGTCCGTTCCATCAAATCCGGCCTGCCGCTGACCGATGCGCTACGCCTGATCGCCGCGGAGGGCCAGGAACCGGTGAAGACGGAGTTCCGACGGATCGTGGAATCCCAGCAGGTCGGCCTCAGCGTGCCGGAGGCCTGCGCGCGCATGTTCACCAGCATTCCGTTGCAGGAGGTGAATTTCTTCGCCATCGTCATCGCCATCCAGAGCCAGGCCGGCGGCAACCTCTCCGAAGCGCTCGGCAATCTGTCCCGCGTGCTGCGCGAGCGGCGCAAGATGCGCTCCAAGGTCGCCGCGCTGTCGATGGAAGCAAAGGCCTCGGCCGCGATCATCGGCGCACTGCCCTTCATCGTCGCCACCCTCGTTTACCTCACCTCGCCCGACTACATCATGATCCTGTTCACGGATTCGCGCGGCCACCTCATCCTCGGCCTTTCGGCCTTCTGGATGTCCATCGGCATCATGGTCATGCGCAACATGATCAATTTCGACATCTAGGGGGGCACGCGTGTCCGATCTCGTCGCAACGCTTACAGACCCCGCCGTCCTGCTGCCGGCCTTCGTGATGGTCGCGGTTCTCGCGACCTTCTACACGCTGGCGGCCCCCTATTTCGACCGCAGCGACCTCGAAAAGCGCATGAAGTCCGTCTCGCTCGAACGCGACCAGATGCGGGCGCGCGAACGGGCGCGGCTGAATGCCGAGGGCGTGCAGAGCAAGGCATCGCTGCGCGCGCAGCATAACGTCTCGGTGCGCCGCGTCGTCGACCGGCTTAACCTGCGCGGGGCGCTGGTCGATGCCAACACGATGAACCGGTTGCGCCAGGCCGGCTATCGTTCCCAGAACGCGCTCAACGTCTTCCTCTTCGCGCGTTTCGTGCTGCCCTTCGTCTTTTTCGCCGTCGGCGCCTTCTATATCTTCTACCTCGGCTTTCTCGGCGACAAACCGTTCCCGATGCGGGTCCTGGCAACGGTGGTGATCGCCTATATCGGCTTCTACGCGCCGAACATCTTCGTCTCCAACCAGGTGGGCAAGCGCCAGAAATCGATCCGCCGGTCCTGGCCCGATGCGCTGGACCTGATGCTGATCTGCGTGGAATCGGGTATTTCCATCGAAGTCGCCTTCAAGCGCGTGGCCGACGAAATCGCCATGGCATCGCCGGAGCTTGCCGAAGAGCTGGTGCTGACGACGGCGGAACTCTCCTTTCTTCAGGAACGGCGCGCGGCCTATGAAAACCTCGGCACGCGCACCGGCCTCGACACGGTCAAGTCCGTCACACAGGCGCTGATCCAGGCGGAACGCTACGGCACGCCGCTCGCCCAGGCGCTACGCGTTCTTGCGCAGGAATGCCGCGACCAGCGCATGAACGAGGCGGAAAAGAAGGCGGCCGCCCTTCCCCCGAAGCTCACCGTGCCGATGATCCTGTTCTTCCTGCCCGTACTGGTCGCCGTCATTCTCGGCCCGGCCGGCATCCAGGTCTCCGACCGGTTCTGACCCGACCAGCACTCACGAAAAAGCCCCGGTCGAGACTATCGGCCGGGGCTAAGTTTGTGCTTGGGAGGCACTTCAGGTCAGTTCGTGTTGCCGCTGTCGTCGGCGGCGAGCTTCTTCCAGGAATTCTGCTGCGTCAGCATGGAACGCAGATAGGTGACGTTCGCCTCGGCCTGTTCGGCGGTCAGCTCCTGTCGGGCAATGGTTTCCGCCTCCTGGAAACGACCCTGCAGGCCGATCGCAAGCGCGAGGTTCTGGCGTACGCTGCTGTCGGCGCCCGGCTGGGCTGCCGCGTTGCGCAGGTAGGTCTCGGCGGTCTTCAGATCCCTGGCCAGCAGGTAGGACATGCCGAGATTGGAGAGAATCGAGGATTCGTTCGGGTTGATGTCGAGCGCCTCGCGATAGCGCTCCCGGGCATCGCCGGCGCGGCCGAGCTGATCGAGGATCGCGCCTTCCGCCGATTTCAGCCGCCAGTCCGGCCGGTCCGGCGTCTGGGCGCGCAGGATGGTGTTCAACGCCTGCTCGAGCTGGCCGGCGGCAGCCTGTGCCTTGCCATAGGCCGCAAGCACGGTGCGGTCGTTCGGATTGTTGATGGCCACCTGCTGCATGACGGCAAGCGCCTGGTCGTTGCGTCCGTTCATGCGCAGCACGTTGGCATAGTTCATGCCGACGGCGCGGTCCTTCGGGTTCTTCTCATAGGCGCGGCCGATCGTATCAGCGGCACCGCGCAGCTCCGTCGCGTTCATCTCGCCGACCGGCTTCGACAATTTCGGGATGGAGCCGGTGGTGAGGTTGCTCTTGCCCGCGCAGCCCGCCACCATCGTGGCGATGGCAACAAGGGCAGCACCGCGCAAAAACCGCGAACGAAGCGATGAATGTGTGACGGAAGCGGCCATTTTGAGTCCCCGAAGCGATTTCCGCATGTCGCGGCGGTTAGGAATCACGCCGCAATCTCCGCTCAAGCAATAATCTGTTAACCCTAACAGAGTGTTAATTGCCCGATTCGAGAGCACATCCGCTGGATTTGCTCCAACGCTTGCCCAAAGGTTCCGACATGGCCCCCTTCCAGTTCATCGACCGGCCCTCTCCCTTCAACACGAAGAACGGCAAGACGCTGCCGATCTTCGCCATCACGCCCGCCCATATCGAAACCGGGACGATCGATCCGATCGCGCTCGACTGGGCCAAGCGGGCCGGCTTCAAGGCGGAAACCGGCGCACTCCTGATGGTACCCACGGCGGAAGGCCATCTCGGCGGCGCCCTGTTTGGCCTCGGCAAGAACCCCTCCGATGCCCCTTTCCTGACGGGCAAGCTCGCCCGTGCGCTGCCGGCCGGCGACTGGCATATCGAGACCGCGCCGCTGACGGCAAACCGCCTGGCGCTCGGCTACGGCCTCGGCAGCTACCGCTTCGAGCGCTACAAGGCCTCGACCTCGGAGGCGCCGACGCTGCTCATTCCGAGCGACGCCGACGCCACGGACATCAAGCGCCAGCTTGCCGGCGTCTTCCTTGCCCGCGACCTCATCAACACCCCGACCAACGACATGGGCCCGGAAGCGATGGAAGACGTTTTCCGCGCGCTCGGCGAACACTACAAGGCCAAGGTCTCCGTCATCACCGGCGACGACCTGCTCAAGGAGAACTTCCCGCTGGTCCACACGGTCGGCCGCGCCTCGGCGCAGGCACCGCGCCTGCTCGAACTGCGCTGGGGAAAGAAGGGCCACAAGCGCGT
The DNA here is from genome assembly GCF_052438155.1 of Shinella sp. Classification (NCBI taxonomy): domain Bacteria; kingdom Pseudomonadati; phylum Pseudomonadota; class Alphaproteobacteria; order Hyphomicrobiales; family Rhizobiaceae; genus Shinella; species Shinella sp. Next base: position 126,456 of record NZ_JBQVPI010000010.1, read on the forward strand.
GACGCTCGTCGGCAAGGGCGTTACCTTCGACACCGGCGGCCTCGACATCAAGCCTGCCTCCTCCATGCTTCTCATGAAGAAGGACATGGGCGGTGCGGCCAACGTCATGGGCCTTGCGCTGATGATCATGGACGCCAAGCTGAAGGTGGACCTGCGCGTGCTGGTTCCCGTCGTCGAAAACTCGATCTCCGCCAACGCCTTCCGCCCCGGTGACATCTACAGGAGCCGCAAGGGCCTGACCGTGCAGATCGACAATACCGACGCCGAAGGCCGCCTGATTCTTGCCGACGCGCTCGCCTATGCCGACGAGGAGGATGCCGATCTCATCATCGACATGGCAACATTGACCGGGGCTGCCCGCGTAGCGCTCGGGCCGGACCTGCCGCCGTTCTTCACCGACGACGACGACCTTGCCCATGATCTCACCGAGGCGAGCCTGACCGTCGACGACCCGATGTGGCGCATGCCGCTCTATATGGGCTACGACAAGGACGTGTCCGCCCGTATCGCCGACCTCACCAACGCCCCTTCCGGCGGCATGGCGGGCTCGATCACGGCAGCGCTCTTCCTGAAGCGTTTCGTCACGCGCAACAAGCATTGGGCGCATTTCGACATCTATGGCTGGGCGCAGGCCGAGCGGCCGCATTCACCGGTCGGCGGCGAGGCGCAGGCGATCCGCGCGCTCTACCACCATCTGCGCAAGGCGACCGCCTGACACGAGCCGCTTCCCTTCGGGTAAACGATACGGTAGCGTAACGAAACGCTAACGCAAATGCGGGACAACAGGTCTGGACCGCCTTCGTGGAAGGCGGACAGGCTTTTCAGGCCCGGAGGCGCCGTGCCGCTCGATCTGACCCCATCGCAGGCGCTCGGCCTCTGGCACGAGGTGACGTCGCAGCAGGTGCAGCAGGATGGTCGTGACCTGACGCTGCGCCAGCTCGCCATCCTGCTTGAAATCTACCTCGTGCCGCCGCCGCATACGGTGCGCGGGCTGGCGTCCAAACTCGGCGTCACCAAGCCGGTCATCACCCGCGCGCTCGACACGATGGGCGAACTCGGCCTCGTCACCCGCACGCGCGACGACCGCGATCGCCGCAATGTCGTCATCAAGCGTACCGTGGATGGCGCGCTCTATCTCGAACGCCTGGGCGATCTCATCATCGCCCGGGGCCGCGCCCAGACCACCTGAGCCAAATACCCTAGGACCAGACCGATGAACGCCCTGCCCGACCGCCGCCTCAACGCCTACCGTCCGGATCTCGCCGACGAAGCCCTGCGCGGCACCGTCACGGCAGACCGCTACGTGACAGGCACGCCGGCGCGTGTGGTCCTGCCCGTCGCCGCCCTTCGTCCCCGGCCGGAGAGCAGCGCCGGCATCGATACGGAACTGCTGTTCGGCGAAGTCGTGCGCGTTCTCGACCGGGCGGATGGCTGGGCCTGGGTTAAGTCCGATTTCGACGGTTATGTCGGCTATCTGCCGGACACGGCACTCGATGTAGGCAACGCCGCCGCGACCCACGTCGTCGCGGTGCCGCGCACCTTCGCCTATTCCGGCCCTGACCTCAAAACGCCCGCCGCCTTTGCCCTGTCGATTGGAAGCCGGCTAACGGTCATCGGTGAAAGCGAAACGCGCGGCACGCGATATCTCACGCTGGTGAGTGGGCAGTCCGTCGTCGCCGGCCATTGCCTGGCCGTCGGCGAGACGGCAGGCGACGACTATGTCGCCATCGCTTCCCGTTTCCTCGAAACGCCCTATCTCTGGGGCGGGCGCTCCGGCTTCGGCCTCGATTGCTCGGCTCTCGTGCAGCTGTCGATGATGATGACGGGCCGGACGGCACCGCGCGATTCCGACATGCAGGCTGCCGGCCTCGGCACGCGGATCGAACGCGATGCGCTGCGTCGCGGCGACTTGGTCTTCTGGAAGGGCCATGTGGCGATCATGGAAGACGAAAAAACCATCCTCCACGCCAACGGCCACACGATGAGCGTGGCGCGAGAGGGCCTGGATGCGGCCATCGAGCGTATCGGTTGGCTTTATCAGCAGCCGACGGGTTACCGGCGGCCCTGATCCAAAACCTTCCATGATGTCGGCCTCGACCCGGCATCACCGGCCGAGAAGGTATGTCCTCAGTATCCCGCGCTGCGATCGACCAGATACTCCAGCGGCTTGCCGCTTTCGAGCCGTTCGATCTGGCCGGCGACGTGGCGAAAGAGCGCCGCGACGTCCGAGGCGGCGGCGGCGTGGGGCGTAATGAACACCTTGTCCATCGACCAGAGCGGGCTTTCGAGCGGCAGCGGTTCCTGTTGGAAGACATCGAGCGAGGCGCCGCGCAGCGTGCCGTCATTAAGGCTGGCGACGATATCCGCTTCCACCTGGCTGCCGCCACGGCCGGCATTGATGAAGACCGGAGCACCGAACGGCCCCTTGCGGCTGAGACGGGTGAAGAGACCGGTGTTGAAGATGCCCTTGGTGTCGGGCGTCAGCGGCAACAGGCCGACGAGGATATCCGTTTTCGCAAGGAATGCGTCGAGGCCGCTCGCATCGAAGGTCTCGAAACCATCGACCTGCTTGCGGCTGCGCGACCAGCCGATGACGTTGAAGCCGAGCGCCTTCAGCTTCGCCGCCGCATCCTGCCCGAGCACGCCGAAACCCATGACGCCGACGGTGAGTTCCTTGGCCTCCGGCTGAACGAGCTCGCGCCAGACGCGTGTCTGGCGTTGCGCCTCGTAGGCCTGGTGCTGGCGCAGGTGCAGCAGGCACTGCATGACGATCCATTCGCTCATGCGCGTCGTCAGCGTCTCGTCGACGAAACGGACGAGCGGAACGTCCGGCAGGCCGGGCAGCGTCAGCACATGATCGACGCCTGCGCCGCCGGAGAAGACGACCTTGAGGTCCTTTGCACGCGAAAAGAGATCGGCGCCCGGCTTCCACACCACGGCATAGTCGATGCCGGAGAGATCGCGCTTGCGGCTTGCCGGATGCAACAGGTTGATCACCTCGCGATCGGGAAAGGCGCCCTTGAGGGCTGCTGCGACCTGTTCCTGATCGAATTTCAGATCGATGATGACCGGGCTTTTCGTCATGCTGTTTCCTGCTATTGGCTGCCGACTATTGGCTGATTGTCTCGCTTCTGACGGCCTCGAGATTGAAGGCAGCGGCCATCAGCGCCTTGGTATAGGCCTCGCTCGGCCGCTCGATGACGTCCTTCGCCGAGCCCTTCTCCACTACGCGCCCGCCGCGCATGACGATGATGTCATTGGCAAGCGCGCGCACGACCTTCAGGTCGTGGCTGATGAAGAGATAGGCGAGATTGTGCTTCACCTGGAGATCGCGCAGCAGCTCGACGACCTGGGCCTGCACGCTCATGTCGAGTGCGGAGGTCGGCTCGTCGAGCATGACGAATTCCGGCTTCAGCACCATGGCGCGGGCGATCGCGATGCGCTGGCGCTGGCCGCCGGAAAATTCATGCGGATAACGCCAGCGGGTCGTCGGGTCGAGCCCGGTTTCTTCCAGCGCAGAGGCGACGCGGTGGTCGCGCTCGGCCTCCGACAGCGAGGGCTCGTGGATCTTCAAGCCTTCCGCCACGATGTCGGCGACCGACATGCGCGGCGACAGCGAGCCGAAGGGATCCTGGAAGACGATCTGCATGCGCCGCCGCAGCGGCCGCATCTCGCCGAAGGAGTGGCCGGCAATGTCCTGGCCGACAAAGGCGATGCGGCCCTTCGATGCGATAAGCCGGGTCAGCGCAAGGCCGAGCGTCGTCTTGCCGGAGCCGGATTCGCCGACCACGCCGAGCGTATGGCCGGCACGCAGCTTGAGATCGATGCCATCCACCGCCTTCACATGATCCACGACGCGGCGCAGGAAACCCGCCTTGATCGGGAACCAGACCTTGACGTCCTCCGCTTCCATGATGATCGGCTGGCTGTCATCGCCCGGCCGCGGCAGGCCCTTCGGCTCGGAGGCGAGCAGGTGGCGCGTATAGGCATGCTGCGGGTTGGAGAAGATTTCCTCCACCGGACCGGTCTCGACGATCTTGCCCTTGGTCATCACGCAGACCCGGTCGGCAAATTTTTTGACGATACCGAGATCGTGGGTGATGAAGAGCATGGACATGCCGTGCTCTTCCTTGAGGTTTTTCAAGAGCGCCAGGATCTGCGCCTGCACGGTAACGTCGAGCGCGGTGGTCGGCTCGTCGGCGATCAGCAGTTCCGGGCGGTTGGCGAGCGCCATGGCGATCATGACACGCTGGCGCTGGCCGCCGGACAGCTCGTGCGGATAGGCGGCCAGCCGCTTTTCCGGCTCGCGGATGCCGACCTGATTGAGCAGTTCGAGAATACGGGTGCGGGCGGCGGCGCCCTCGATGCCCTGGTGCAGTTCGAGGATCTCGCCGATCTGCCGCTCGATTGAATGCAGCGGGTTGAGCGAGGTCATCGGCTCCTGGAAGATCATCGTGACGTCGTTGCCGCGCACGTTGCGCAACTCGGCGTCGGAGGCCTTCAGCAGGTCCTTGCCGTTGAAGACGATCTCGCCGGAGGGGTGGCTTGCGGCGGGATAGGGCAGCAGCCGCAGGATCGAATTGGCCGTCACCGACTTGCCCGAGCCGGATTCACCGACCAGCGCCACGACCTCGCCGCGACGGATGTCGAAGGAGACATGGTCGACCGCGGTCGACGTGTTGCCGCCCTGGTGGAAGGCGACCGAGAGATCGCGGACGGAGAGGATGTTTTCGGGAGCGCTCACCGGAAGGTCTTCCTCGGATCAAAGGCGTCACGCGTCGCTTCGCCGACGAAGATCAACAGCGACAGCATGATGGACATGACGGCGAAAGCGGTGAAGCCGAGCCACGGGGCCTGGAGATTGTTCTTGCCCTGCGCGATCAGTTCACCCAGCGACGGCGCGCCAGGCGGCATGCCAAGGCCCAGGAAGTCGAGCGAGGTGAGCGTGGTGATCGAGCCGGAGAGGATGAACGGCAGGAAGGTCAGCGTCGCGACCATCGCGTTTGGCAGGAGATGCCGGACCATGATCGTGATGTTGCCGACACCGAGCGCACGCGCCGCGCGCACATATTCGAAATTACGGGCGCGCAGGAATTCCGCGCGCACCACGCCGACAAAGCCGACCCAGGAAAACAGCAGCATGATGCCGAGCAGGATCCAGAAGCCGGGCGGCAGGATCGAGGCGATGATCAGCAGGATGTAGAGCACAGGCATCGAAGACCAGATTTCGATGACGCGCTGCAGCAGGAGATCGGTCCAGCCGCCGAAATAGCCCTGTATGGCGCCGGCCGTGACCCCGACGATGGCCGAGGCAATGGTGAGCGCCAGGCCGAACAGCACCGAGATGCGAAACCCGTAGATCGCGCGGGCGAGCACGTCGCGCGCCTGATCATCGGTGCCGAGCCAGTTGAGGCTGTTCCAATTGCAGTTCGGGTCCGCTGCGCCGCCCGGATAACCGGAGCAACGCTCTGCCTCATCCATCAGCCAGAACGGCTTGGTCGGCGCGGAACGGGGAATGTTGGAATTAGTCGTGCTGTAGGAATAGCGGATCGGCGGCCAGATCATCCAGCCGTTCGCATTGATTTCTTCCTTGATGAAATCCGAGGAGTAGTCCGTTTCCGCCAGGAAGCCGCCGAACTTCTCTTCCGGATAGTCGATGACCACGGGGAAGAGCAGTTCGCCCTTATAGGACGCCATGATCGGCCGGTCATTGGCGATGAACTCGGCAAACAGGCTCAGGACGAAGATGACGAGGAAGATCCAGAGCGACCAGTAGCCGCGGCGGTTCGCCTTGAAGTTTTCCCAGCGACGCAGATTGGTCGGATTGAGCAAGCCCTTGCGCGACGGTGCTACGGGTTTTGCATCGGTAACGGCACTCATCACACATCCCTCCGCTCGAAATCGATGCGCGGATCGACCCAGGTATAGAGAAGGTCGGAAATGAGACTGACGACGAGGCCCATCAGCGAAAAGATGAAGAGCGTGGCGAAGACGATGGGATAGTCCCGCTTCATGATGGATTCATAGCCGAGGCGGCCAAGGCCATCGAGCGAGAAGATGTATTCGATGAGCAGCGATCCGGTGAAGAAGGCCGAGATGAAGGCGCCGGGGAAACCGGCGATGATGATCAGCATGGCGTTGCGAAAGACGTGACCATAGAGCACCTGGTTCTCGGTCAGGCCCTTGGCGCGCGCTGTCGTGACGTATTGCTTCTTGATCTCGTCGATGAAGGAGTTTTTCGTCAGAAGCGTCGTCGTGGCGAAAGCCGAGAGCAGCAGCGTGATCAGCGGCAGGGTCATGTGCCACAAATAGTCGAGCGGCTTCTGCCACCAGGCGAGGCTGTCGAAATTGTCCGAGACAATGCCGCGCAGCGGAAACCAGTCGAAGAACGAGCCGCCGGCAAAAAGCACGATCAGCAGGATGCCGAAGAGGAAGCTCGGCACCGCATAGCCGACGATGATGATGCCGGACGTCCACACGTCAAAGGCCGACCCGTCCTTCACCGCCTTGTGGATGCCGAGCGGAATGGAAATCGCGTAGGACAGGATGAGGATCCAGACGCCGAGCGAGATGGAGACCGGCATCTTCTGGGCGATAAGGTCGATCACGGAGGTGTTGCGGAAGAAGCTCTCGCCGAAATCGAAGCGGAGATAATCCCACATCATCGTGACGAAGCGTTCGAGCGGCGGCTTGTCGAAACCGAACTGCTTTTCCAGCTTGGCGATGAATTCCGGATCAAGCCCCTGAGAGCCGCGGTAGGCACCATCCTGGCCGGTACTCTGCAGCATTTCGCCGCCGCCGGAAAGCCGGTCGCCAGAGCTCTGGCTGGTCAGGTCGGAGATCACCTGCTCAACCGGGCCACCCGGCGCGAACTGCACGATGGCGAAGGAAATCGCCATGATGCCGAGGATCGTCGGGATCATCAGCAGGAGGCGACGTAGGATATAGGCACCCATCAGCGGATCCCCGCCAGCATCTGTCGCCGGCCTCGTGCAATCTCGGGCGCAAAACCGCTTCGCACTCGTGTCGGATGTGCTTTCGCACGCCGCGTGGATGTCCAGTCGGTCAAGCCCAACCCTTCCCGTTTCGCCGTTGCATGTTCCGCAGACCGGCAGGCCCCGCCGACGCGCGGCGAGGGTGATTCGTCGTCGCTATATGGAGCCCAGCCGGCCTTGCGGCGCAAGCCCCGGCTCATTTCGCGGCATTTTTCGACCACCAGACATCCGGAAAGCCCGTGCCGTAATAGGGCAGCTCCTGCGGATGGGTCAGGTGGTTCCAGTAGGCGACGCGCTGCGCCTTGGAGTAGAAAAGCGGTATGACGTAGTGATGCGCCAGCAGCACGCGGTCTAGCGCACGGGTCGTCGCGATCAGCTCGTCCCGGTCAGACGCGAAGATGATTTTCTTGATCAGGTCGTCGATTGCCGGATCGGCAATGCCGGCATAGTTCTTCGAACCCGGCTGGTCGACCGAGGCGGAGCCCCAGTAGTCGCTCTGTTCGTTGCCCGGCACCAGGGTCTGCGCCCAGATGCCATAGATCATGTCATAATCGAAGCTTCGGACGCGGTTGGTGTATTGCGAGGCGTCGACGGTGCGCATGCGGGCATCGATGCCGATCTTCTTCACGCTGTTGACGAAGGGCGAGACCGTGCGCTCGAAGGAGGGGCTGGAAAGAAGAATCTCGAAGCCGAAAGGCTCGCCGGTCTTCGAATTCACCAGCTTATTTCCCTTCAGCTCGTAGCCGGCCTCCTTAAAGAGGGCGAGTGCCTTGCGCAGGTTTTCGCGCACCTTCTGCGTATCGCCATTGACGGGGTTGGTGTAGGGCGTGGTGAAGACGGCGGCGGGAACCTTGTCCTTCAGTTCATCCAGAATCTCCTTCTCGCGGCCCTCGGGCAGGCCGGAGGAGGCAAGCTCGGTGTTCCAGAAGTAGCTGTCGACGCGCTGGTAGGCATTGTGGGCGAGGTTGCGGTTCAGATCTTCGAAGTCGAAGGCGTAGTTCAGTGCCTCACGCACCTTCTGGTCCTTGAATTTGTCGCGGCGCAGGTTCGGCACGAAGGCCTGCATGATGCCGGTGGCACGTAGCGGATTCTCGATCGCCTCGCGCACCACGCGGCCATCCTTCACGGCCGGAAAATCATAGCGAGTCGCCCAATTGCTAGCGCTGTTGTCTCGGTAGAAGTCGACGTTGCCGCCGCGGAAAGCCTCGAACTCAACTGTCTTGTCGTTGAAGAACGTGTAGGTGATCGTGCCGAAATTGTGCTGACCGACATTCACATTGAGGTCCTTGCCCCAGTAGTCGTCTCGTCGCTCGAAGCGGATGGAACCGCCGGCCTGAAATGACGCAATCTTGTACGGCCCGGAGCCCATAACCGGCTCCAGCGTCGTCTTGCTGATATCACGCTTGTTGCCCTTGCCGTCCTGACCTTCCCACCAGTGCTTGGGAATGATCGGAAACTGGCCAAGAATGTTCGGCAGTTCGCGGTTGTTCTTCTCGTCGAAGTGGAAGGTAATATCACGCTCGCCGGTTTTTTCGGCTGACACTACATGGCGATAGTAGTTGGCGAAAAGCGGATTGTGCTCCTTCACCATGTCGAAGGAATAGACCACATCCTCCGACGTCACCGGCTTGCCGTCCGCCCACTTCGCCTCGGCGCGGAGCCGGAAGGTGGCAGACGAAATGTCGTCCGGGTAGGAAACGCCCTCGGCGAGCAGGCCGTAGGAGGCGGTGATCTCGTCCTCGGCGGATTTCAGCAGCGTATCGAAAACGAGCGATGTCACGGCAGTCGCCGCTTCGCCCTTCGAAAGGATCGGGTTGAATGTGTCGTAGGTGCCGGTTTCGGAAAGCTTCAGCTCGCCGCCCTTCGGTGCATCGGGATTGACGTAATCGAAGCGCTCAAAACCGTTCGGATGCTTCAGCTCGCCGATCGTCGAGATGCCGCTGCGCCAGACCGGATCTTTCGCTTCCTGGGCCTTCGTGCCGGTCGCGACCGCCAGCGATAAAGCCAGTGCCGCCGTGAACAAGGTTCTCCCGAAGGCTGAATGCATGCCAATTCCCTTTCCGTGATTTCGCCGGAGCTTGCAGCAGAGAATAGGCAAAATCCGGGCAAATGACAGGCCTGCCATCAAAGCGGCTGTTTTTGCCGCGCCTATTCGGGGCACCGATTCACTTCCGCGAAAGGATGATCCTTTAACCTTTCGCAACGATTGCGACTTCGAGACCGGACAATGCCCGTGCATACCCTGATTTCCCGCCTGACCACCTGCCTGATCGCCGCCGGCCTTGCGCTGACCGCACTTGCCCAGCCACTGGCTGCCGAGGAACGGCCCGCCAAGGAGCTTTTCGGATCAAAACGGCTGCCGGCCAAGATGGCGACGGCCTCCTATGGCTCCTATGCCAAGGGCTGTATTGCCGGTGCGGTGGCGATCCCGACGGACGGCCCGGCCTGGCAGGCGATGCGCCTGTCGCGCAACCGGCGCTGGGGCCATCCGCAGATGATCGCGCTTCTGGAAGAATTCTCCCAGGATGCCCAGCAACTCGGTTGGCCGGGGCTTTTGCTCGGCGATATTTCGCAGCCGCGCGGTGGACCGATGCTGTCGGGCCATGCCTCGCATCAGGTCGGTCTCGATGCCGACATCTGGTTCACGCCGATGCCCGACCGGCGGCTGTCCGCGCAGGAGCGCGACGAACTGCCCTTCACCTCGATGCTCGACAAGAGCAAGTTCCTGACCGTCGATTCGCGGCGCTGGACATCCACCCATGCCCGCCTCGTCATGAAGGCGGCGAGCTATCCGCAGGTCGAACGCGTCTTCGTCAATCCGGCGATCAAGAAGAAGCTCTGCGACACCTGGCAGGGCGACCGTTCGCTGCTCGGCAAGGTGCGGCCGATCTACGGCCATGATGAGCACTTCCACATCCGCATCAAATGCCCGGAAGGGGTCGCGGGCTGCAAGCCGCAGGCGAAGGTAGCGGCCGGCGATGGCTGCGATGCCTCGCTTGACTGGTGGTTCACCAAGGAGCCCTGGACAAAGCCCAAACCGAAGAAGGACGCCAAGCCCGTCAAGCCCTGGTACCTCAAGCTCTCGGATCTGCCGAAGGCCTGCGGCACGGTGCTTGCCGGCGCCTCGCCGGCCTCCGAGCAGGAGGTGACCTATCAGGGCAATGGCGGCACCTCGACGGCGCTCGCCTTCTCCAGCGGTGGCGGAAGTGCAGGCCGCACGATCGAATCGGTCATTGCCGCCGACACCACGCTGCCCGCCATCGTGCCGATCCCGATTCCACGGCCGTTTCAATAGGCGATCCGGCGGCGGGGCTTTTCAAGGCTCCGCCGCTTTTGTATAAGGCGTTCAAATCGATTTAAAACCTTCGGGGAACGCCCATGTCGCGCCAGAAATGCATCGCGCTCATCGCGCATGACGAGAAGAAGGACGACATGGCAGCCTTCGCGCTGCAGAACGAAAAGGTGCTGGCGCAGGCAAGAATCGTCGCCACCGGCACGACCGGCGGCCGGGTGCTGGAAGCCTGTCCCAGCCTCGACGTGACCCGGCTTAAGAGCGGCCCGCTCGGCGGCGACCAGCAGATCGGCGCGCTGATTGCGACAGGCGAGGTCGACCTCCTGGTCTTCTTCGTCGATCCGCTCACCCCCATGCCGCACGACGTGGACGTCAAGGCGCTGATGCGGCTGGCCATCGTCTATGACATTCCGATGGCGCTGAACCGCGCCACGGCCGAACACCTGCTCGACTTTGCCGGCGATTGACGGCAACCTCTGCCGCAGATAGCGAAAAGCAGCACATCCACGCGAAAAGAACGGGACAGCTTGATGGCAAGGCCGAGCGACAACGAAACGAACCTCCCCTTCCCCATCCTCGTCGGCGATATCGGCGGCACCAATGCGCGTTTCGCGCTGCTGGTCGACGTCTTCGCCGAGCCGAAACAGTTCCCGATCGTCCAGACCGCCGACTTTGCCAATATCGACGATGCGCTCCAGCAATGCATCCTCGACAAGAGCTCGGTCCAGCCGCGCTCGGCGATCCTGGCGCTTGCCGGCCCGATCGAGGGCGACGAGGTTCCGCTAACCAACTGCCCCTGGGTGGTACGGCCGCGTGACATGATCGCTAATCTCGGCTTCGAGGACGTGCTGCTCGTCAACGATTTCGAAGCGCAGGCGCTTGCCATCGCCTCGCTCGGCGAGGGCGACCGCGAAAAAATCGGCCCCGGCATCGAGCGCAACGCCGCCTCGCGCACCGTGCTCGGCCCCGGCACCGGGCTTGGCGTCGCCGGCCTTGTCCATGCCCGCCACACCTGGTTCCCGGTCCCGGGCGAAGGCGGCCATGTGGATGTCGGCCCGCGCAGCGAGCGCGACTACCAGATCTGGCCCTTCCTCGAGCCGATCGAGGGCCGCATTTCCGCCGAACAGCTGCTGTGCGGGCGCGGCATCATGAACATTTATCGCGCCGTCTCCGCAGCCGACGGCGTCGATGCGCCACTGGAAACCCCCGCCGACGTGACCGCGAAGGCGCTGGCGCAGCAGGACCGCGCGGCGATCGAGACCGTCTCGCTGTTTTCAACCTATCTCGGCCGCGTCGCCGGCGACATGGCGATGATCTTCATGGCCAAGGGCGGCGTGTTCCTCGCCGGCGGCATCTCGCAAAAAATCCTGCCCGCACTGCGCGGACCGGAATTCCGCGCCGCCTTCGAGGACAAGGCCCCGCACAATGCGCTGCTGAAATCCATCCCGACCTATGTGGTCACCCACCCGGTCGCAGCCCTTGCCGGGCTTGCCGCCTTCGCCCGCATGCCGGACCGTTTTGGTGTTGCAACCGAGGGACGCCACTGGAAAAGGTGAGACACCGGGCAGCGCTTCACGCCGCCACGGACTCGCCAAAGAGGGACCGGCGTCCTATAGAGCGGCCAACAGACCGGCTCACGCCGGTCGAGACCGTGCAGGAAAGTCAGACTATTGGCCGATAAGAGTCGAACCGAGCGCCCACATGTCAGCTCCGACACCGTCGCCACCGTGCTCAAGCGCATCATCGCCGAAAATGGCCGCGAGCACGTCCGCGGCTATGTGATCGCCATTCTTTGCCTGGCCGTGGTTGCCGGCACGACCGGCTTTACCGCCTGGATCATGGAAGCCGTCGTCAACGAGGCCTTCGCCAACAAGCGCGCCGACCTCGTCGCCATCATCTGCGTCTCGATCTTCATTGCCTTCGTGCTGCGCGGCTTTGCCACCTATTTCCAGGCCGTCATCCTGTCGAAGATCGGCAACAACATCGTCGCGCGTTACCAGCGACGCCTCTATTCGCACCTGATGGCGCTCAGCGTCGGCTTTTTCAACGAGTCGCGCTCGGCCTACCTTGCCGCCCAGATCAGCCAGAACGTCACGGGCATCCGCGACGTGCTCAACATGACGGTGACCTCCGTCGCCCGCGACTTCCTGACCCTCGTCGCCCTCATCGGCGTGATGATCTCCAAGGACTGGCTGCTGACGCTCATCGTCTTCGTCATCGCGCCGCCGCTAATCTACGGCCTGCGTTATGTTTCCAGGCGCCTGCGTAGCGCGACACGCGAATCCGTCGAGTTGAACAGCCACGTTCTCGGCGCCATGCAGGAAACCATCCAGGGCATCGCCATCGTCAAGGCCTTCACTATGGAGGGCCAGCTCACGGCCAAGGTCGAGGACATTATCGGCCGGGCCGAGAGCCGCTCCAACCGCATCGCGCGGCTGACCGAGCGCACCGCGCCGATGACCGAAACCTTTGCCGGCTTTGCCATTTCCGGCGTGCTCGGCTATGCGGCCTACCGCTCGATCTATGGCGGCGTGCTGCCGGGCGCCTTCTTCTCCTTCGTGACGGCGCTGCTGATGGCCTATGACCCGGCCAAGCGCCTTGCTCGCCTGCAGGTCTCGATGGAACGCGCGGTCGTGAACGCACGGATGATCTACGAGATCCTCGATCTGCAGCCGCGCCAGGCCGACCGGCCAGATGCGAAACCGCTCGAAATCACCAATGCCACGATCACCTTCCAGAATGTGCGCTTCGGCTATTCGGAGACCGAGACGATCCTGAAGGGCGTGACCTTCACCGCCGAGGGTGGCAAGACGACCGCGCTCGTCGGCCCGTCCGGCGCCGGCAAGTCGACGGTGATCAGCCTCATTCCGCGCTTCTACGATCCGGTAGAGGGCGAGATCCTGATCGACGGGCAGGACATCGCCCATGTCACCAAGCAATCGCTGCGCAACGCCATCGCCTATGTTTCGCAGCAGCCCTATCTGTTCGAAGGCACGATCCGCGACAACATCCGCTACGGCCGCCCGGACGCGACGGACGCGGACATCGAGGAAGCCGCGCGCCACGCCTATGCGCATGATTTCATTCTCGCCCAACCGCTCGGCTACGAGACGCCTGTCGGCGAAAACGGCGTGACGCTCTCCGGCGGCCAGCGCCAGCGGCTGTCGATCGCCCGCGCGCTGGTGCGCAATGCGCCGATCCTGCTGCTCGACGAAGCGACCTCGGCGCTCGACACCGAATCGGAACAGGCCGTGCAGAAGGCGCTGGACGAAGCGATGAGCGGACGTACCGTCGTCGTCATCGCGCACCGGCTGTCGACCGTCGTGCGCGCCGACAAGATCATCGTGATGCAGGACGGCAAGGTCGCCGAAGAGGGCTCGCATGAGGCGCTTGCGGGCCGCGACAACGGCCTTTACGCTCGCCTCAACAGCCTCCAGGCACCGGCAGGCATCACCGGCAAGTAGAGCAGTTCCAGCAAAAGCGTTGAGCGGTTTTGCGTTCGGGATTGCGTGAAAACAAGAGTAAGGAGCGTGTATGCGCTCCAGACAGTAGGGACGGGACAATGAGCGGCAACGCAATGAAGCTGGTCGTCGTGGGCGCTGCGGGCCGCATGGGCCAGACGCTGATCCGGACGATCCACGCCATCGAGGGTGCGGAGCTGTTTGCCGCGATCGAACGCGAGGGCTCGCCCTTCATCGGTCGTGATGCGGGGGAACTGGCAGGCCTCGGCCCGATCGGCGTTCCGGTGACCGACAAGCCGCTGGAAGCTTTTGTCGCGGCGGAAGGCGTGCTCGACTTTACCGCACCGGCAGCATCCATCGAATTTTCCGGCCTCGCCGCCCAGGCGCGCATCGTGCATGTGATCGGCACCACCGGCTGCTCGGCCGCGGATGACGAGAAGATCAAGACCGCCGCCCGCCATGCCCGTATCGTCAAGTCCGGCAATATGAGCCTCGGCGTCAACCTGCTCGGCGTGCTGACGGAAACCGCCGCGCGGGCGCTTGGCCCCACCGACTGGGACATCGAAGTGCTGGAAATGCACCACAAGCACAAGGTGGATGCACCCTCCGGCACCGCCCTGCTGCTCGGCAATGCCGCCGCCAAGGGCCGCGGTATTGCGCTTGCCGAGAATTCCGTGCGCGTGCGCGACGGCCATACCGGCCCGCGCCCTGCCGGCACGATCGGCTTTGCGACGCTGCGCGGCGGCTCGGTCATCGGCGACCACTCGGTGATGATCGCCGGCGAAGGCGAGATGGTGACGCTGTCGCACAGCGCGACCGACCGCTCGATTTTTGCACGCGGCGCGGTACAGGCAGCACTCTGGGCGCGCGACAAAAAGCCCGGCCTCTATTCCATGCTCGACGTGCTCGGGCTCAACTGAAATCCAACACTCGGGAGACAGACCATATGAGCGGAACCCTCGTCCTCGTTCGCCACGGCCAGAGCGAATGGAACCTGAAAAATCTCTTCACCGGCTGGCGTGATCCGGACCTGACGGCTCTCGGCGTCGAGGAGGCCAAGACCGGCGGCAAGGCGATTGCCGAGACCGGCATCAAGTTTGACATCGCATTCACGTCGGACCTCTCCCGCGCCCAGAAGACGCTGACGCTCATTCTCGACGAGATCGGCCAGCAGGGCCTCGAGACGATCCGCGACCAGGCGCTGAACGAGCGCGACTACGGCGACCTTTCCGGCCTGAACAAGGACGATGCCCGCGAAAAGTGGGGCGAGGAGCAGGTCCATATCTGGCGCCGTTCCTACGACGTACCGCCGCCGGGCGGCGAGAGCCTGCGCGACACCGGCGCCCGCGTCTGGCCGTATTATCTCACGGAAATCCTGCCCCGCGTGCTGCGCGGCGAAAAGGTGCTCGTCGCCGCGCACGGCAATTCGCTGCGCGCGCTCGTCATGGTGCTCGACAAGCTGACGAAGGACGAGATCCTGAAGCTCAACCTCGCGACCGGCGTGCCGATGGTCTACACGCTGAACGCCGATTCCACGGTCGCATCGAAGGACGTGCTCGGCGACATGTCCGGCGCGCACTAAACCTTCAAACGTCGCGCGCCGTGGCTCAGCCTGCGGCGCGCAACAGCCTGAGCTTGCCGTCGGCGTCCTGCTCGGCGCTCACGCCATCGTAGTTTTGCAGCAGCGGATGGCCCGTTTCGATTGGGTGATGGTGCGTCGCCGTCATGACGACGACATGGGCGCCTGCCCCTTCGCCAGCGAGAATTCCGGCCGGCACATCTTCGAAAACCAGGCAATCGGCCGAATCAAACCCCAGCTTCTGTGCGCCCAACCGGTAGCCATCCGGCGCCGGCTTGCCCTTGGTCACGTCATCGGCCGTCACGATGACTTCCGGCAACGGGATGCCGGTTGCGGCAAGGCGGCGGCGGGCGAGCGCCACCGGCGCGGAGGTCACGATGCCCCAGCGGCCGACCGGAAGCGACTTCAGAAAATCGATCGCGCCGGAAATCGGCACGATGCCCTCGACGTCATCCATCTCCTGCTGCTCGACCTCCTTCGCTTCCGCAATCGGGTCGACGCCCGGCAGGCCGAGGCGCGTGATCGTATCGATGCCGCGCACGCCATGCATGGTCGGCAGGAAGGTCGCGACGTCGAGACCGTGTTTCCGCGCCCAGTTGCTCCACACCCGCTCCGTCGCCGGAATGGAGTTGATGATCGTGCCGTCCATGTCGAAGAGGAAGGCGGAGAAGGTGCGGTCGAAAACGGGGCGAGCGGAAGAAGACAAGGCGATGACCTGCGGGCTCAAGAGGGGAGGATGCGGAAAGCGCGGGCGGGATCTTTCGATTACCCCCTCCCGGCTGCACAGGCAACCACTCTCACGCCATCGTGTCCGTCGAGCTGCATTTGCCTTCGCCGTGCGCAACACCCATCTATGCCCTGATGCGGCTCGACAGGTTGCCGCATCTTTCTGTTGTTGCCCGATTTATGCGCCGGGAGGTGATTCCCCTTGGCGGAAAAATGCTCTAGCTCTGGCCCCATGCCGCACAAGGTTTTCCTCTCCCGCCTGAAGCTCACGGATTTCCGCAACTATGCGGGCCTGTCGCTGCCGCTCGACGGCCGGCATGTCGTGCTGACCGGACAGAACGGTGCAGGCAAGACCAATCTCATGGAAGCAGTCTCCCTGCTCTCCCCCGGCCGCGGCCTGCGCCGCGCCGCTTATGGCGATGTCGTGCGCGCTGGTGCCGAGGCCGGCTTCTCCGTCTTCGCGACGCTCGACGGCATGATGGACGAGGTCGATATCGGCACAGGCACGGAAGGCGGCGACGAGGGACAGGCGCGAAAACTCCGGTTGAACGGCACGCCGGTCCGCACCGTCGACGAGTTGCTCGACCATCTGCGCGTAGTATGGCTGACGCCCTCCATGGACGGCCTGTTCACCGGCCCCTCCGCCGACCGACGCCGCTTCCTCGACCGGCTCGTGTTGTCGCTCGATCCCGAACACGGCCGGCGTGCGGCGGATTTCGAAAAGGCCATGCGCGGCCGCAACCGGCTGCTCTCCGAACCACGGCCCGATCCCGCCTGGCTGACGGCGCTAGAAAAGCAGATGGCCGAACTCGGCATCGCCATGGCGCATGCCCGCCACGAACTCGTCGGCCTGCTTTCCGGTCTCGTGGAGGCGGCGCGCGACGATGGCCCGTTCCCCTCCGCAACGATGCGGCTTTCCGGCTTTCTCGACGAGGAATGGCAACGACCGGCCTACGAGATCGAAGACATCTATCTCGACATGCTGCGAAGCGGGCGCTACCGCGACGCGGCCGCCGGCCGCACGCTGGACGGCCCGCACCGCGCCGACCTCCTCATTCGCCACCGCGAGAAGGACATGGAGGCCGAGCGCTGCTCCACGGGCGAGCAGAAGGCGCTGCTCGTCGGCCTCATCCTCGCCCATGCCGGCCTCGTCGGCGGCATGACCGGCCATGCCCCGGTGCTGCTGCTCGACGAGATCGCTGCCCATCTCGACGAGGGCCGGCGCGCCGCCCTGTTCGACCGCGTCGATGCGCTCGGCGGCCAGTCATTCATGACCGGCACCGACCGGTCGATGTTCGACGCGCTCGGCGAGCGCGCGCAGTTTCTCACCGTCTCGAATGGAGGTATTGTGACATGACCGATCCCCTGAGCGCTGCAGAGATCGACCGCTATCGCCGCCATATCGTGCTCGCCGAAATCGGCGGCGCAGGCCAGCAGAAGCTCAAGCAGGCGAACGTGCTGATCATCGGCGCCGGCGGCCTCGGCGCACCCGTCATCCAGTATCTCGCCGCCGCCGGCATCGGCCATATCGGCGTGCTGGACGACGACACGGTGTCGCTTTCCAATCTCCAGCGCCAGATCATCCACGACACAGCCAGCATCGGCATCGCAAAGATCGCCAGCGCCGAGACCGCCGTCACCCGCCTCAATCCGCATGTGCGCTTTAGCGGCGTCGCCGAGCGCCTGACGGGGGCGAACGCTGCCTCGCTGCTTGCCGGATACGACATGCTTGTCGACGGTTCAGACAATTTCGACACGCGCTATGCCTCCGCCGACGCGGCCGAAGCCGCGCGCATCCCGCTCGTCACCGGCGCCGTCGGCCGGTTCGATGGCTCGCTGACCGTGCTGAAGCCCTATGAGCAATCCGCGGATGGCCGCCTTAACCCCGGCTACCGCGATCTTTTCCCGTCCGCCCCGCCGCCGGGCGTCGTGCCGGCCTGCGCGGAAGCCGGCATTGTCGGCGCGCTGACGGGCGTCATCGGCACGCTGATGGCAATGGAGGTGATCAAGCTCGTCACCGGCGCCGGAGAGCCGCTGGTCGGCCGCCTGATGCTCTATGACGGCCTCGCCGCTCGCTTCGAGACGCTGAAATATGCCCGGCGGCGAACCACTGGCGCATGACGGAGATCATCCGGATCGATCCTGATTTCGGCCGCTGGGATGATCTGCTGTCGCTCATCCTTGACGCCTTCGCCTACATGGACGGCATCATCGATCCGCCGTCTTCCGCACACCGGATGACAGCAGCCTCGCTCGCCGCCAAGGCGCGCGTGGAAATCGCCTCTGTGGCTCTGCAAGGCGAAACGCTGCTCGGCTGCATCTTCTGCCGTCCGGAGATCGAATCGCTCTACATCGGCAAGCTTGCGGTCAGGCCGGCCTTTCAAGGCAGGGGCATCGGGCGGCTGTTGCTGGAAACAGCGGAGGCGCTGGCCCGCGAACAGCATCTGCCGGTGCTTCGCCTCGAGACGCGCATCGAACTTGTCGAAAATCATGCCGCCTTTGCGCGGTGGGGCTTCGTCAGGACGGCCGAAAATGCCCATCCCGGTTTTAGCCGCCCCACCTCGATCGAGATGCGCAAGACACTCGCTTAAAGCATTTCCCGACGCCGAAGCGATGCCGCTTCGGCTGGAACTGCTTTAGACCCGGCTCGGCAGCACGCGATCCGGCGGGCGGTGGCCGTCGAAGAAGGTGCGGATGTTGATCACCACCTTCTCGCCCATGTCGATGCGGCCTTCGAGCGTCGCCGAGCTCATATGCGGCAACAGGACGACCTTGCCCTCGGTAGCGAGCTTCAAGAGCTTCGGATTGACCGCCGGCTCGTTCTCGAACACGTCGAGGCCGGCGCCGGCAATCTTGCCCTCGCGCAGGCACTTGATCAGTGCCGTTTCGTCAATGATGCCGCCGCGCGCCGTGTTGACGATGTAGCTCGACGGCTGCATCAGCTCGAGCCGGCGGGCGGACAGCAGGTGGTAGGTCGCCGGTGTCGAGGGGCAGTTGACCGAGACGATATCGACGCGGGCGAGCATCTGGTCGAGGCTGTCCCAATAGGTCGCTTCCAGCGCGTCTTCCGTGTCCGGGCGCACGCGGTGGCGGTTGTGGTAGTGGATGGACAGGCCGAAGGCCTTGGCGCGCTTGGCGACGGCGGTGCCGATGCGGCCCATGCCGACGATGCCGAGCCGCTTGCCCCAGATGCGCCGGCCGAGCATCCAGGTCGGCGACCAGCCGGCCCATTCGCCCCTCCGATCCGTCAGGATGCGCGCACCTTCCGCAAGCCGGCGAGGGACTGCGAGGATGAGCGCCATCGTCATGTCGGCGGTGTCTTCGGTCAGGACGTTCGGCGTGTTGGTGACGGTGATGCCGCGCCGGGCGGCCGCTTCCACGTCGACATTGTCGACGCCGTTGGAAAAGCAGGCGATCAATTTCAGCTGAGGTCCAGCCTGCTCGATGAGCGCGGCGTCGATCCGGTCGGTCAGCGTCGGCACCAGGACGTCCGCCGATTTCACGGCGGCGACGAGTTCGGGCTGAGTGCGCGGCGTGTCGTCGATGTTGAGTTCCGCGTCGAACAGTTCGCGCATCCGGGTCTCCACGACCTCGGGCAGGCGGCGGGTGATATAGACCTTCGGTTTTTTCTTCTGGGTCATGGGATGTTCCAGCGTCCTGTTGACGGGTCCTTAACCAAGTTGGGCAAGGATTGCTTCATCAGGGGCATTTTCTACCAGACCCGGTCGCGAAGACAATCCGCCCAAATAGCGGTCCCCGCGATTTGCCACCGCTGACCGGTTCGGCAGCCCGATGCCCTCTTCAGTTTTGTGCGGGTTCTCCATGCGTAACCTTGTCGTTCGTCTCAGTCTTGTCGCCCTTGCGGGCATCCTCGTTTCGGTTGCGGGCCTTCAGTCCGCCCATGCCCAGGCGTCCAAGGGGCCGAGCGGCCTGCCGCTGCCGCGCTTCGTCAGCCTCAAGGCGAAGAGCGTCAACCTGCGCGTCGGCCCCAGCGTCGATTATGCCGTGGCCTGGCGTTATCTCAAGTCCGGCGTGCCGGTCGAAATCATCCAGGAATATGATAACTGGCGCCGCATCCGCGATGCCGACGGCACGGAAGGCTGGGTCAACCAGGCGCTGCTCTCCGGCGAGCGCACCGCCGTGACCGCGCCATGGATGCGCGGCAAGGGCGAAAGCATCTATGTGAACATGCGCCGCGAAGGCATGCCGAACTCGACGCTTATCGCCAAAATCCAGCCGGGCGTCGTCGTCAAGGTCGGCGAATGCAACGGCGACTGGTGCCGTGCCGAAGTGGACGGCACGGCGGGCTGGGTCTCGCAGAACGAGATCTGGGGCGCCTATCCCGGCGAGGCCTTTAAATAAGGCCGACCTTCTTCGCTTCGTCCGCCAGCGACAGCAGCGGACGGGGTCCGACCTGCTGGATGACGAGACCAGCCGCAAGGCTGCCGAGCTTGCCGCAATCGGCAAGCGAGCGCCCGGCCGTATAGCCGTAGAGGAAGCCGGCGGCATAGAGATCGCCCGCGCCCGTCGTGTCGACGACGCTCGGAATGCTGATCGCCTCCACCTTGATGCGCTCGCCCTTCGTCAGGATGACCGAGCCTTCCTCGCTCATCGTCACGGCCGCCAGACGGCAATCCTCAGCGATGCGGGTCAGCGCCTCCTCGAAATCCTCCGTCTCGTAGAGCGCCAAGGCTTCCGCCTTGTTGGCGAACACGATGTCGACGGTGCCGGAACGCATGAGATCCAGGAATTCGCTGCGATAGCGGTGCACGCAAAAACTGTCGGAGAGCGTCATCGACACTTCGCGGCCATGGGCATGGGCGATGCGGGCGCATTCGCGGATCGCATCCTTGGCGCGCGGCGGATCCCACAGATAGCCTTCGAAATATGTGACCTTGGCCTCGGCCACGACATGCTCTTCGACGTCTTCCGGTCCGAGCTCGACGCAGGCGCCGAGATAGGTGTTCATCGAGCGCTCGCCATCGGGCGTGACGAAAATCATCGAACGGGCGGTCGGCGGCGGACCGGCAAGCGGCTTGGTCTCGAAATGCACGCCCTGGGCGCGGATGTCGTGGATGAAGATATCGCCAAGCTGGTCCTTGGCGATCTTGCCGAAATAGGCGGCGCGGCCACCGAAGCTCGCGACACCCGAGGCGGTATTGCCGGCGCTGCCGCCGGAGGCTTCGAGTGCCGGGCCCATGCGGGAATAAAGCAGTTCGGCGCGCTCGGCGTCGATGAGGTTCATCGCCCCCTTGATGATGCCGTTGTCCGTGATGAAGTTTTCGTCGCAGCGCGCAATGATGTCGACGATGGCATTGCCAACCGTCAGCACGTCAAATTTGGTCATGCGGGATTCCCGTATCCGTTAGTAAGAGCCGGGATTTGGTCTTAACGGATTTTCCGCAAGTTGAAAGAAAAAAGCCGCCTCACCGTTTCCGGCAGGCGGCTTTCTGTATCCGTAAGCAACGGATCAATCCTTGGCGCGTTCCACGTAGGAACCGTCTTCCGTCGCGATGACGACGCGCGTGCCGGCCGAGATGTGCGGCGGCACCAGCGTGCGGATGCCGTTCGACAGGATCGCCGGCTTGTAGGAGGACGATGCGGTCTGGCCCTTGACGACCGGCTCGGTCTCCATGATCTCGAGCGTCACATGGCGCGGCAGGTCGATGGCGATCGCCACACCCTCGTAAACCGACAGCACGACCGTCATGCCTTCCTGGAGATAGTCCTTCAGGTCGCCAATGTCCGCGACCGACATGGTGAGCTGGTCATAGCTCTGCGGGTTCATGAAGTGGAAGCCGTCACCGTCCTGGTAGAGGAAGTTGTGCTCGCTATCCTCGACGAAAGCACGCTCGACCTGTTCGGTCGTGCGGTAGCGTTCGGAAACCTTCACGCCGTCGGAGATGCGGCGCATGTCGACCTGGGTGACCGGCGTGCCCTTGCCCGGGTGGAAGTTCTGCGCCGTCAGCACGACATAGAGCTTGCCTTCGACCTCGAGGACATTGCCCTTGCGGACGGAAGAGGCGATGATCTTTACCATAAGTCTTCCTTGTAACTGGATGGATCGCGTCGTAGAGGACCGCCTAGAGACGTCTTCCCCGAGCGATAAAAAAGCGGTTTCGGGGCCGCAACTACTCTATATTCCGGCAAAAGACCAGTCTGTCCGCCGGTATGGCCGAAGAAACCTGTCACATGCGTGCCACAAGCCCAAAACCTTCACCCTGGTGGACGCCCGACGTCCATGCTGACCGCCGGCCGTTCCTGATGGCGCGAAACCGCATCCAGGCGGCGCTGCGCGGCTGGTTTGGCAGCCGCGATTTTATCGAGGTGGATACGGCGACGCTGCAGGTCTCGCCCGGCAACGAGGCGCATCTGCACGCTTTCGAGACCACCGCGATCGGCCATTCCGGTGCCCTGACCCCGCTTTACCTGCACACCTCGCCGGAATTCGCCTGCAAGAAGATTCTGGCCGCCGGCGAGCCGCGCATCGCCTGCTTCGCCCATGTCTACCGCAATCGCGAGCGCGGGCCGCTGCACCACCCGGAATTCACCATGCTGGAATGGTACCGGGCGGGTGAGACCTATGACGCGCTGATGGCGGATTGCGCAGAAATGCTGGCGCTTGCCGCCGAGGTGGCGGGAACTCCATTGCTGACCTACCGCGGCGCGACCTGCGACCCCACGCTTGCGCCGGAACGGCTGACGGTGGCGGAGGCCTTCCAGCGCCATGCCGGCATCGACCTGCTTGGCTCTATCAATCCCGATGGCGCGACGGACCGGCAGCGCCTGGCCTTTGCCATGCAGGCAGCGGGTCTGCGCGTTGCGGAGGACGACACCTGGGCCGACCTGTTCAGCCGCGTGCTGGTGGAAAAGGTGGAGCCGGAACTCGGCTTCGACCGCGCCACCATCCTGTGCGAATATCCGATGGCGGAAGCCGCTCTCGCGCGGCCTGCACCGCATGACCGCCGCGTTGCCGAGCGCTTCGAGCTCTATGCTTGCGGCGTGGAACTGGCCAACGCCTTTGGTGAGTTGACGGATGCGGCGGAACAGCGCCGGCGGTTCGAACTTGAAATGGCGGAAAAGGCGCGCGTCTACGGCGAGACCTATCCGCTCGACGAGGACTTTTTGGCCGCCCTTGCCATCATGCCGGAGGCGAGCGGCATCGCGCTCGGCTTCGACCGGCTGGTGATGCTGACGACCGGGGCTTCGCGTATCGACCAGGTGATCTGGGCGCCCGTTGCGGAGACGGCGCCATGACGGTCGCGCGCAGCCTGACGACGGTGGCCGAACTCGTCGACGCCGGCCTCATTGCCGAAGAGAAGCGCGCCGATGCCGCCGCCGTTGCCGAGCGCTATGCCGTCGCCGTCACGCCGTCGCTCGTCTCGCTGATCGATGCCACCGATCCGCTCGACCCGATCGCCCTGCAGTTCATCCCCGATGCTGCCGAACTGGCGACGCTGCCGGAAGAGCGCGCCGACCCGATCGGCGACCTCGCGCACAGCCCCGTCGAGGGCATCGTGCATCGCTATCCGGATCGCGTGCTGCTGAAAGCGGTGCATGTCTGCCCGGTCTATTGCCGCTTCTGCTTCCGCCGCGAAATGGTCGGGCCGGAAGGCCTCGGCACGTTGTCCGGCAAGGCGCTCGATACGGCCATCGCCTATATCGCGGAGCGACCGGAGATCTGGGAAGTGATCCTGACCGGCGGCGACCCGCTGGTGCTCTCCCCGCGCCGCCTGCACGCCATCATGGAACGGCTGGCCGCGATCGCGCATGTGAAAATCGTGCGTTTCCACACCCGCGTGCCCGTGGTCGATCCCGCGCGCATCGACGCCGCCCTCGTCGCCGCGCTGAAAGCCTCCGGCAAGACGACCTATATGGCGCTCCACGCCAACCACCCACGCGAATTCACTGTGGAAGCCCGTGCCGCCGTCGCCCGTGTCGTCGACGCCGGCATCGTGATGATCAGCCAGACGGTACTTCTGAAGGGCATCAACGACGACGCGGCGGTGCTGGCGGAATTGATGCGCATCTTCGTCGAGAACCGCATCAAACCCTACTACCTGCACCACCCCGACCTTGCGCCCGGCACGTCCCATTTCCGCCTGACGCTCGCCGAAGGCCGGGCGCTGGTCGAAAGCCTGCGCGGCCGCGTCTCCGGCCTCTGCCAGCCGACCTACATCCTCGATATTCCCGGTGGACACGGCAAGGTAAGGGCGGATTCGCTTGCTGTCGAAGAGGCGGATGAGGGGTGTTTTCGCGTGCGCGATTTCCGAGGAGAGACACATCTTTATCCGCCGGAAGACGGCGGGGCGTAACCCCGTCGTGGAGCTTTTTGCGCGGACTTTTCTACACTCTCAACGTCGTCCTCGGGCCTGACCCGAGCATGACGGAGGAGAGATTTCTGCCCCTTTGGTGTCAGTCGAGACGGCGCCCCTGATTGCCGCGTCTCAAAACTCTTCCCAATCGCCATCCGGCCCCTTGTCCTGGCGGACGCCGAGCGCGCCGGCCAGCTTTTCGCTGAGCGCGAGCGCCGGCGAACTGACCGGGCGCGCACCGCTGCCGGCCGGCTTGACGTTCCATTGGCCGGGCGACTTGCGGACAAGGGCTGGCGCTGGCGCAATGGGCGGTGCCGCGGGGGTGGAGGGCACCACGTGGAGGTGGGGCGCCTGCCTGCTGCGACCGGTCGCCGTGCTGCCGCCGACGTTGAAGCGGCCGATCAACGCATTCAGCGCCTGCACTTCCGAGGCGAGGCCGTGGCTTGCCGCCGTCGTTTCCTCGACCATTGCGGCATTCTTCTGGGTGCCCTGATCCATCGCGTTGACGGCGGTGTTGATTTCCTGGAGGCCGGTCGATTGTTCGCGCGCGGCCTCGACGATCGCCTGCACGTGGCTGTTGATCTCCTGCACCTCGGTGACGATGGTCTGGAGCGAGCGGCCCGTATCGCCGACGAGCGACACGCCGGTGCGCACCTGTTCGCCGGACGTGTTGATCAGCGTCTTGATTTCCTTGGCGGCCTTGGCCGAGCGCTGGGCAAGCTCGCGCACCTCCTGTGCAACGACGGCAAAGCCCTTGCCGGCCTCGCCCGCGCGCGCCGCTTCCACGCCGGCATTCAGCGCAAGCAGGTTCGTCTGGAAGGCGATATCGTCGATGACACCGATGATGCTGGTGATCTCGCTCGACGATTTCTGGATTTCCTGCATGGCCGAAACGGCGCGGCGCACGATCTCGCCGGATTTTTCGGCGCCCGAGCGTGTGCGGCCAACGAGTGCGCCGGCCTCTTCCGCCCGCTTGGTCGAATCCTTGACGGTCGTGGTGATCTCTTCGAGTGCAGCTGCAGTTTGCTCGACCGAGGCCGCCTGTTGCTCGGTGCGTCGCGACAGGTCATCGGCGGCGGCCCGGATCTGGCTCGCACCGGCGTCGATCGCCCGGGCATTCTCGCCGACTTCGCGCAGCGCGTCGCTAAGGCGCGAGACGGACGCGTTGAAGTCCTCGCGCAGTCGATCGAGATCGCCATCGAAAGGCTGCTCGATGCGGCAGGTCATGTCGCCGGCAGCAAGCTTGCCAAGCGCGTCGGCAAGGCTCGCAACGGCCTCCTGCACGCGGCCGCTGTCGCGGGTGCGCTCCGCCTCGCGGGCCTGGCGCTCGCCGTCCGCCCGATGGCGGTCGTCCTCGCTGCGGCGTTCCAGGCGCTGGCGATCGGCGGCATTGTCACGGAAGACGGCGACGGTGCCGGCCATCTCGCCGATCTCGTCCTTGCGGTCGGCATGCGGAATGGCGACGGCGGTATCGCCCTCGGCCAGCCGCTTCATTGCGCCGGCAAGGCCGTTGAGCGGTTTTACCACGCGGCGGTTGACGAGGAAGATCGCGGCGATCGCAATGCCCATCGTGACGGCGAGCGACGCCCAGGTTAGCGCGAAGGCGGAGCCTTCCTCGCCGCGCGCCGAAAGGATCGTCTCTTCCGTCACCTTCTGGGTGCTGGCGACGAGATCGTTGAGCGAGGCGGTGATCGCGTCGGCGCTCGCCTGCATCGGGCCCTTGTAGGCCTCCAGCGCCGGCCCCTTGGCGCCAATGGCCGAGAACTGGATGAGTTTTGCGGATTCGTCGATATAGGTCTTCAGCGTCGCCTTGATGCCATCGATCTCGGTGGCCGTCGCCGGGTCGCCGCTGTTGGCGGCGGCGTAACTATCGACCATGCCGGCGAAGGCGTCGGCACGCTCCTTGATGCGCGCCTCGATGCGGCCGATCTCGTCCGGATCCATCGACAGCAGGTGTTCGGAATAGGTCGCGTGAAGTTCGGAAAAGGCGTGGCTGAGTTGCAGGATGCTGCTCATCTGCGGCATGCGTTCCGCGCCGATACGCTCGATATGGCCGGTCATCGTCGAGAGCGAGCGGAAGGCAACGATGCCTTGCAGCGCGCCCAGGACAACCATGAGGACGAAGAGCGCAGGCAGAAGCCTGCTGATCCGGACATTGCGCATGACAGTTCCCTGATTTTCTTGGGCGCGACACAGCTTCGTGCGTGTGCGGGCGAGTCTAGGCGCGGTCGTTTAACGCAGGCTTAATAGCCGGTCGTGACCTCCTGCCTTGCCGGGCGCTTTTCCACACCCTACATGCCTGCCGCATACCCCCGTAAATCGGAATCGGTTTACGGGGGTATGCACGGAGTCAAAAGCACGAGAGCGACCTTTGCCGTCATCAATGACGCGCGGCGCTGTAGGCGAAAAGGAGTTTCCGATGATCTTCAACGCTGCCCGGCTCTCGCTTGGCAATCTCTTCGCCCCGGAGACGCGGGGCGTCTTCTGGAAGGTCATCGGGCTCACGCTTCTCGCCCTCGTTGCTATCTGGTTCGGCCTGCGGGAGAGTTTTGTCGCCTTCGCGTGGCCGTGGCTGCAGGGTGCGGTGATGCCCGATCTGCCGGAATGGGCCGGCTGGCTCACCTTCGTCTTCGGCATCATCGCCAGCCTCGGCCTGGCGCTTGGCCTTGCCCTCCTGCTGGCGCCGGTGACGGCGCTTATCGCCGGCCTCTTCCTCGACGATGTCGCGGACGTCATCGAGAAGCGCGATTATCCCACGGAAGCGCCGGGTACGGCGTTGCCACTGGGCCAGGCGATTGCGGGATCGATCAAATTCCTCGGTATCGTCATCCTCGGCAACCTCATCGCACTGTTCCTGTTGTTCATTCCAGGCGTCAATCTCGTCGCCTTCTTCCTGGTCAACGGCTACCTGCTCGGCCGGGAATTTTTCGAGTTCGCGGCGATGCGCTATCGTACCCCTGCGGAAGCGCGGCTGTTTCGGGCCAAACACGCCTCCACGGTTCTTCTGGCCGGCCTGCTCGTCGCGGCGTTCCTCGCCATCCCCATCGTCAACCTGTTGACGCCGCTCTTCGCCGCCGGCCTCATGGTGCATCTCCACAAGGCCTTGAGCCGCAAGGATCCGGGCTTCTCACTGCGGCAGAACTGACGCTTCGTAGAGCGCGACATACTCGCCCTTCGGCGGGATCGGCTTGATGACATCGATCAGCACGCCGTTGGGATCAGCCGTGATGAAATGGCGCTGGCCGAAATCCTCGTCGCGGAGATCGAGCAGGATCGGGAGGCGCGCGGCGCGCAGAGCGTCGTAGACGGCATCGACATCCTCCACCTCGAAGTTCAACAGCAGGCCTGAGACCTTGCCGCGACCGACCGCCGGGATCGTCGAATGCGCGCCGTCGAGCACGGCGAGCGTCACCTTCTCGTCTTCCCTGGACTGGAGATGGATGTACCAACCGCTGTCGAAGAGGGCTTCGAACTTGAAATGGGTCTCGTAGAAGGCGGCGGTGCCGGCCACGTCGTCTGTCATGATCACGGGATAGTAGGCGGTGGTTTTCATCTCTTTCCCTTTCTTGTTTCCTGCAAGTCCAAACGCAAAACTGCTTCACACCTTTGCTGGAATTGCCTTCAAAACAAACATGCAGTTTGTATGTTTTATCATTTAACATACGTTCAGTTTGTATGTAAAGAGAAAGAATGGCACGCAGCAACAAGGAACGCACCGAGGCAACACGCCTCGCTTTGATCGAGGCGGCGCGACGACTTTTCGTGGAAAAGGGCTATGCGGAGACCGCCACGCCCGACATCGTGGCGGAAGCGGGCGTGACACGCGGCGCGCTCTACCATCATTTCGAGGACAAGAGAGCGCTTTTTCGTGCGGTGCTTGAACGCGAAGGCGAAGCCGTGGCGGCCCACATCGAAGAGGGAGCGGTGCGGAGCACCTCACCGCGGGAGGCACTCCTTCTCGGTGCATCGGCCTATTTCGACGCCATGATCAAGCCTGGCCGCACACGCCTGCTCCTGCTCGAAGCGCCGGCGGTGCTCGGGCTGGAAAGCGTCGTTGCGATCGACCGGCAGAATGCCGAAGCGACGCTGAAGGCAGGCCTATCGGACTTCCTTGGAGCAGGAGCAAATACCGCAACACTCCAGGCGCTGACGGAAATGCTCTCCGCCGCCTTCGACCGCGCGGCGATCGCCATCGAGGCGGGGGCGGACCGCACGATCTATGAAAGCGCGATCGCCGACCTGCTCGACGGCCTCGTCAGGGCGTAGGGCCGTAGAGCTGCGCCGGGAGCTCCACCAGGGGCGCCGGCACGTCGCAGGACTTTTCCGGCGACCGACAGAGATCGGCAATGACGCAGCGCTCGCATTCCGGCTTGCGCGCCTTGCAACAGTAGCGTCCGTGCAGGATCAGCCAATGGTGCGCATGGTAGAGGTATTCGTCAGGGATGAGGCGGATCAGCCGATCCTCCACCTCGTCCGGCGTTTTGCCGGGCGCCAGCAGCAGGCGGTTGGCGATGCGGAAGATATGTGTGTCGACTGCCATCGTCGCCTGCCCGAAGGCCATGGAGAGCACGACATTCGCCGTCTTGCGGCCGACGCCCGGCAACATAATGAGCTCTTCCCGCGTGCGCGGCACCTCGCCGCCGAAGCGCTCGATCAGCATCTGGCTGAGCGCGATGACGTTCTTCGCCTTGTTGCGGTAGAGCCCGATCGTCTTGACGTAGTCGCGAACCTTCTCTTCGCCGAGAGCCAGCATCTTTTCCGGCGTGTCGGCAATGGCAAAGAGCGCGCGCGTCGCCTTGTTGACGCCGGCATCCGTCGCCTGCGCGGAGAGTGCCACGGCGACGACCAGCGTGAACGGATTGACGTGTTCCAGCTCGCCCTTCGGCTCAGGCCGCTGGATGGAGAAGCGCCGGAAAATCTCCTTCAGCTCGTCCTGCGAATAGAGGCTCTTCGGCCGCGCCGGTGCCTTGCGGCGGGGCGGCGCTTTCTTTTTGATCTTCCCGTTGTCCATGATGCTCTATCGCCGCATGTTGTTATCGCAAAACCGCTGCACACTTTTGCGCAACATGCTCTATAATCGTCAGTCATGACGCAAGGCAACGCCGACATGACGATGAACGACCTGCCGGTCTTCTCCGCGGAACTCCACCCCTATCGCTCGCTGGGGCGGAATGGACACCGCATATTCTTCATCATCGCGGGCGCGCTCACCCTTGCCCATATGGCCGTCTTCCTGATTTCCGGCGCCTGGCCCGTCATGCTGTTCTTCGGCCTCGATTTCGGCATCCTGTTCGGCGCCTTCTGGCTGAACAACCGGGCGGCAAAGGCGCGCGAGGTCGTGTCGCTCTCGCGCACCAACATCTCCATCCGCAAGATCAGCCCGTCGGGCCGCGAGACCGAACACGTCTTCAATCCGTTCTGGGCGCGCTTCCTTGTCTCGCGCAAGCCGAAGATCGGCATCACCGCCATGCATGTCAGCGGCGACGGCCGCGAGACCGATGTCGGTACGTTCCTGCCCCTTGACGATCGCGAACGCTTCGCCTCCGCCTTTTCCGGCGCGCTTGCCCGGGTCAAACGCGGCTACTAGTGAGTCCGGCAGGAATCGGGTGGCGAGCATGCCCCAGGCGTGCTTTTCTGGCGGCACAGGAGAAGACCAATGAACATTGCCGCGACTTTGCAAACCGACATCACGCCCGAGGGCGACGACTATGCGACCGTCCGCCGGGTCATCGAGATGATCACTGAGGACTATCGCGACCAGCCGGGTCTGGAAGACATTGCCGGCCGACTCGATCAGTCACCGACGCAATTGCAGAAGACGTTTACGCGCTGGGCCGGACTTTCGCCGAAGGCGTTCCTGCAGGCCGTGACGCTCGATCATGCCAAGCGCCTGCTGCGCCAGGAGGACCTGCCGCTGCTCGAAACGAGTTTCGAGGTCGGCCTCTCCGGCCCGAGCCGGCTGCACGATCTGTTCGTCACGCACGAGGCCATGTCGCCCGGCGAGTGGAAGGCGCGCGGCGCGGGTCTTACGATCCGCTACGGCCTGCACCCCTCGCCCTTCGGCGGCGCGCTCGTCATGATCACCGATCGCGGCCTTGCCGGCCTCGCCTTCACCGACGAGGCGGACGGCATGGACGCCTTCGAGGACATGTCCTCGCGCTGGCCGAACGCCATCTATGTCGAGGACAGCGAGGCAACGGCCCCCTATGCGGAGCGTATCTTCGATCCGGAACGCTGGAATGCGGAAGAACCGTTGCGCGTCGTGCTGATCGGCTCGGATTTCCAGGTCCGGGTCTGGGAGGCGCTGCTGCGCATTCCGATGGGCTGCGCCGTCACCTATTCGTCGATCGCCCAAAAGCTCGGCCAGCCGACCGCCTCGCGCGCCGTGGGTGCCGCCGTCGGGCGCAACCCCATTTCCTTCGTGGTGCCGTGCCACCGCGCGCTTGGCAAGAGCGGAGCCCTCACCGGCTACCATTGGGGCCTGACGCGCAAGCGCGCCATGCTGGGCTGGGAATCAGGCAAGGCCTGACGATGGCATCGGCAAACATGAAAAAAGCCGGGGTGTTGCCACCCCGGCTTTCGTTTGAATGCTCCGAAGACATCAGCCTTCGAAGAACTCCTTCATCCGCGCGAAAAAGCCAGCGGATTCCGGGTTGTTGTCCTTCGAGGAAATCTCCTCGAATTCCTTGAGCAGTTCGCGCTGGCGCTTGGTCAGCTTCTGCGGCGTCTCGATCTGGATCTGGATATAGAGATCACCGACCTGCGCGGAACGCAGAACCGGCATGCCCTTGCCCTTCAGCCGGAACTGCTTTCCGGCCTGCGTGCCTTCCGGCACGGTGACACGGGACTTCGTGCTGTCAAGCGTCGCCACGTCGAACGTGCCGCCGAGGGCTGCCGTCGTCATCGAGATCGGCACGGTGCAGTAGAGATCCGCCCCGTCGCGCTGGAAGAACTCGTGCGGCTTCACCGACAGGAAGATGTAGAGATCGCCCGCGGGACCACCACGCGCGCCCGCCTCGCCTTCGCCGGAGAGCCGGATGCGCGTGCCGTCCTCGATGCCGGCGGGGATGTTGACCGACAGCGAGCGCTCTTCCGTGACGCGGCCATGGCCGTGGCACTTGGTGCAGGGGTCGCTGATCGTCTGGCCGCGGCCGTGGCAGGTCGGGCAGGTGCGTTCGATCGAGAAGAAGCCCTGGGCTGCCCGCACGCGGCCGGAGCCCTGGCAGGTGGCGCAGGTTTTCGGGCTCGTGCCGGGCTTTGCGCCCGTTCCGGTACAGACGTCGCAGGTAATCGACGTCGGCACGCGGATCTGCGCCGTCTTGCCGGCATAGGCCTCTTCCAGCGAGATTTCCATGTTGTAGCGCAGGTCGCCGCCGCGCTCGCGCCCGCCGGCGGAACGCCGCTGGCGACCACCGCCCATCATCTCGCCAAAAATGTCTTCGAAGATGTCGGAGAAGCCGCCGCCCTGGAAACCAGCACCGCCGCCGCCGCCCATGCCGCCCTGCTCGAAGGCAGCGTGGCCGTAACGGTCGTAGGCCGCGCGTTTCTGCGGGTCCTTCAGCGTCTCATAGGCTTCGTTGACCTGCTTGAACGTCTGCTCTGCAGTGGCATCGCCCGGATTCTTGTCCGGGTGATATTTCATCGCCATCTTGCGGAAGGCGCTCTTCAGCTCCTTCTCGTCGGCGGTCTTGGAGACACCCAGCGTCTCGTAAAAATCAGCTTTTGCCATTCGGTCAGGTCCGTTTCATGGACTGGTCTTGTCGTTATGGATGAGCAAGCTTGCCTTGGCCTGCGCTTGAAAAGCGCACACGCAAAAGGGCGGAAGCCGGGGCGAAGGAAAGGCCAGGACATCGTCACCGCTTAGAACGGGCGTGATCATCTTGGCCTTGTTCCCTTCGCGCTGACTTCCGCCCTTTTGCTATCCGTTACACCGGCCGCTTGCGGCGGCCGGCTTTTCAGGAGGCTCAGGCCGACTTCTTGCGGTCGTCCTCGTCCTTGACTTCCTCGTAGTCGGCATCGACGACGTTGTCGCCGGCGTCACCCGAGGAGGCAGCCTCTTCGGCCTGCTGGGCCTCGTAGATCGCCTGACCGAGCTTCATGGAGGCTTCCATGAGCGTGTTGGTCTTGGCCTTGATGTCGTCTGCGTCCGGCTCGGAAGTTTCGATCGCGGCCTTGAGGGCGGCAATTGCGTCCTCGATGGCCTTGCGGTCGTCTGCCGTGACCTTGTCGCCATATTCCTTGAGCGACTTTTCCGACGAATGCACGAGGCTTTCGGCCTGGTTCTTCGCCTCGACGCCCTCACGGCGCTTCTTGTCGTTCTCGGCGTTGGCTTCGGCGTCCTTCACCATCTTCTCGATGTCGGCGTCGGAGAGGCCACCAGAGGCCTGGATGCGGATCTGGTGCTCCTTGCCGGTGCCCTTGTCCTTGGCCGAAACCTGCACGATGCCGTTGGCGTCGATGTCGAAGGTGACTTCGATCTGCGGCATGCCGCGCGGTGCCGGCGGAATGCCGACGAGGTCGAACTGGCCGAGCAGCTTGTTGTCTGCCGCCATTTCACGCTCGCCCTGCGAGACGCGGATCGTCACGGCCGACTGGTTGTCTTCGGCAGTCGAGAAGGTCTGCGACTTCTTCGTCGGGATCGTCGTGTTGCGCTCGATCAGACGGGTGAAGACGCCACCCAGCGTTTCGATGCCGAGCGACAGCGGGGTCACGTCGAGAAGCAGAACGTCCTTGACGTCGCCCTGCAGAACGCCGGCCTGGATGGCGGCGCCCATGGCGACCACTTCATCCGGGTTGACGCCCTTGTGCGGCTCCTTGCCGAACAGCTGCTTGACGACTTCCTGCACCTTCGGCATGCGGCTCATGCCGCCGACCAGAACGACTTCGTCGATCTCGGCCGCCGTGACGCCGGCATCCTTGAGGGCTGCCTTGCACGGAGCAACGGTGCGCTGGACGAGGTCGTCGACGAGCGCTTCGAACTTGGCGCGCGTCAGCTTCATCGTCAGGTGCTTCGGACCAGAAGCGTCCGCCGTGATGAACGGCAGGTTGATTTCGGTCTGCTGCGAGGAGGACAGCTCGATCTTGGCCTTTTCGGCAGCTTCCTTGAGGCGCTGAAGGGCGAGCTTGTCGTTCTTCAGGTCGATGCCCTGGTCCTTCTTGAACTCGGCCGCCAGGTACTCGACCAGGCGCATGTCAAAATCTTCACCGCCGAGGAAGGTGTCGCCGTTGGTCGACTTCACTTCGAAGACGCCGTCGCCGATTTCCAGGACCGAGATGTCGAACGTGCCACCGCCAAGGTCGTAGACGGCGATGGTCTTGCCGTCCTTCTTGTCGAGGCCATAGGCAAGCGCCGCAGCCGTCGGCTCGTTGATGATGCGCAGAACTTCAAGACCGGCGATCCTGCCGGCATCCTTGGTTGCCTGGCGCTGCGCGTCGTTGAAGTAGGCCGGAACCGTTATGACGGCCTGGGTAACTTTTTCGCCAAGATAGGATTCGGCGGTTTCCTTCATCTTCTGAAGGATCATCGCGGAAATCTGCGAGGGGGAATAGCCGGTGCCCTGGGCCTGGACCCAGGCGTCGCCATTGTCGCCCTTGACGATGGTGTAGGGAACGAGACCCTTGTCCTTCTCGACGAGCTTGTCGTCGTAGCGGCGGCCGATGAGGCGCTTCACTGCGAACAGGGTGTTTTCCGGGTTGGTGACGGCCTGGCGCTTCGCCGGCTGGCCGGTCAGGCGCTCGCCATCATCGTTGAAGGCGACGATCGACGGGGTCGTGCGCGCGCCTTCGGCATTTTCAATGACCTTCGCGTCCTTGCCGTCCATGACGGATACGCAGGAATTGGTCGTCCCGAGGTCGATACCGATTACTTTAGCCATGTCATTCTCTCCTTGAAGCGAACTGCCGGAACCCATTCAGGCATTCTGTTGGCAGCCCCTAATGGTATGGTCTTCTCGAAAGCTCGAACGTGAGCCCGAAGCCTTGCGGCGTATATAAGGAGCACTCTAGGCGACTGCAAGACATTGCCGAGCCAGAAAGCTCGCAAAATCAGTGCGTCTGAGATGGAAAACTTACTCCTGCACGTAATGTGGTGACCTTGCTCACGGGCGTCAAGCGGGCACAGGCTCTCAGCCACCCAGAAGCACGTCAAGCAAGGTCGTGCGCCGCGTGCCGGTCTGCCGCTGCTCGCCCACGTCGGCGGGGGGAACGAGACCGTCGTCGAGGGGCACCGCGCCGGTCTGTTCGGCGGCGACGGCCTGCCCGTCGCGGGTGTTGCCGCCATCGGTGCCGAGCGTGCGGGAGATGATGTCGAACAGCTGGTCGCCGCCCTCTTCCGGCACCGGCTGCGTTCCCTCCACCACCGGCTGGTCGCCGCCGGCCGTGCCGAACAGCGGCGACGGGTTGAGGCCGGCATGGGCAGCGATCATGAACTGGCTCCAGGCCTTTGCGGGAAGCCCGCCGCCCGTCACCTTCTTCATCGACTTGCCGTCGTCATTGCCGAACCACACGCCGGTCGTCAGATTGCTGGTAAAGCCGACGAAGAGCGCGTCGCGGAAGGATTGCGTCGTGCCGGATTTTCCAGCCGCCGGCCAGCCGGGAATGCGGGCGTTCTTGCCGGTGCCGTCGGTGATGACGCGCATCATCATGCCGTTCATCTGGGAAACGATGTTCGGCTCCAGCACCCGGGGCGGGTTGTCGTAGGTGTTTTCGTAGAGCACCCGGCCCTCGGCCGTCGAAATGCGGCGGATGATGTGCGGCGTCGCCTTGTAGCCGCCATTCATGAAGGGCGCATAGGCGGCCGTCAGCTCGACCAGCGTCACTTCGGACGTGCCGAGCGCGATCGAGGCATTCGACTGCATCTCCGATTCGATGCCGAGCCGGCGCGCAAGTTTTATGACCTCGTCCGGCCCCACTTCCATGACGAGCTGGGCGGCGATCGTGTTCAGCGAATTGGCAAGCGCGGAGGACAACGTGACTTCGCCGCGATATTTCTGGTCGTAGTTTTCCGGCGTCCACTTGCCGATCTTCACCGGCGCATCGTTGCGCACGGAAAGCGGCGAGCGGCCGGCTTCCAGTGCTGCGGCATAGACGAAGGGCTTGAAGGCGGAGCCCGGCTGGCGCTTGGCCTTGGAGGCGCGGTCGAACTGGCTTTCGGCATAGTCGCGGCCGCCGACCAGCGCACGGATGGCGCCCGTGCCGTCGATCGAAACGAGGGCGGCCTGCGAGGCGTTCGACTTGGCGCCTTCCTTGTCGATCATCGCGGAGATCGTCTCGTCGGCCTTCTTTTCGAGATCGAGGTCGATCGTCGTGTCGATGATGAGGTCTTCGGTAATATCGCCGATCATGCCGGGAAGCTGCGCCATCACCATGTCGGCGGCATAGTGCTGCGCGCCGGACCAGTAGCTTTTCGCGCGCGCCGGCGTCTGCGACATCGCGGTGGTGATTTCGGTGTCGGTGACGAAACCTTCTTCCCGCATGGCGCCGAGCACGACCTGGGCGCGGGCTTCCGCCGCTTCCGGATCACGCGCCGGCGACAGGCGCGACGGTGCCTTCAGCAGGCCGGCGAGAAGGGCTGCCTCGCCGAGGTTCACGTCCCGCGCCGACTTGTTGAAGTAGCGCCGCGAAGCGGCCTCGACACCGTAGGAATTCGAGCCGAAGAACACACGGTTGAGATACATCGCAAGGATCTGGTCCTTGGAATATTTGTGCTCCAGCCAGAAGGCGAGCAGCACTTCCTGCACCTTGCGCTCCAGCGTGCGCTCCGGCGAGAGGAACATGTTTTTTGCCAGCTGCTGGGTCAGCGTCGAGCCGCCCTGCACCATGCGGCCGGTCGTGATGTTGGTGAGCATCGCGCGGGCAAGGCCGAGCGGATCGACGCCGAAATGCGAATAGAAGCGGCGGTCCTCGATGGCGATGACGGCCTGCGGGATATAGGGCGACATGTTTTCGAGGTTCAGCGCCTCGCCGCCGGTCAAGCCGCGATTGGCGATCGCCTCACCGCTGACGGCGAGGATCTTGACGTTCGGTGGCCGGTCGGGGATCGACCAGCTCGTGGCGCTCGGCATGCGCGCGCCGTAGTAGAGCACCAGCCCGCCAACGCCGATGGCGCCCCACAGGCCGAGCACGAAGCACCAGTAGACGAGCCTGCGGAAGAAACCGAAGAAGCCACCGCCGGACGACTGCCGGCGCGCCCTGGAGCCGCGCTGCGGCCGCTCGGCCTTCGGTGGCTTGCCGCGTCCCTTGCGACCACCGCCACCCACCACGCGATCAGCCGCGCCGACGTGAAAATCGTCGTCGTCGCGCCCTCTCGATCCCTGGAAGGATGGTTCAATACGCTCGGATTTGCGGTTGCCTGCCATAAGCGGTCGGATAAGCCCTCGTGAATGTCGCCGTCGGGTGAACCTTAAATGCGGCGATTTAAGGGGTGGTTAAGAAATCGGAAACGGAAAGCTCCAATTTCTCAAACACTTCCGCGACAAGTCGTGAGGCGCTCGAAGCCCGCCGGTCGCCTCAAAGACTTCGGGCGGCCTTTTGGGCCGCCCGATGGTTTGCCTCAGTAGTAAGGCGAGTAGCACTGGCGGCGACCGCCATAATTGGGCTGGAACGTGTTGTCGTAATCCCGATACGACCGGTAGCGCGCATAGCACCAATCGGTGTGGCGAGGATTGATGCCTTCGTAACGCGGGCGGGAATAGCTGTCATTGGCGATCGCGCCGCCGATGATCGCACCGGCACCGAAGGCTGCCAGCGGATACCACCAGCCATCCGAATGACGGCGATAGCCGTGGCGCTCATAACGATAGCCGCGGTGCCCGCCGTGCCAGCCGCGACGCTCGCGCCATTGCACCTGCTGGACATCGCTGGACTGAGAAGCGCCGACCTTCGGCATCGGCATGGCGAAGGCCTCTGCCGGGACGAATGTCGTGGCGAACATGGCGACGGCCATGGCTGCGGCAATGCCGCCCTTGAACGTTGTCTTCATGCCGGTCTCCCTTGGACTGTCACTGTTTTACAGTGATCAAGACGGATCACACCATGAAAGAATTCGGCTGAACCCGAGATGAACCGAATCTGTCCGCCGGATCAGTCGTCACCGCCGCGCAATCGGGCGAGAAATCGCTGGCGTTCGAAGATCAGAATGACTCCCAACGCCATGATGAACGGAATGATCAGGTAGAACAGCCGGAAGACGGCAAGAGCCGCAAGCACCGTTGCCGGATCCATATCCGGCAGGCCGGCAATGAAGACCAGCTCCAGCACGCCGATACCGCCAGGCGCATGCGACAGCAGCGCCACCGAGAAGGAGGCGAGGAAGATGCCGAGCACGACGAAGAAACCCGGATTACCCTCCGCCGGCAGCACGAAATAGATGATCGCCGCCGCGCCGATCAACTCGATGGGCGCGATGAACAGCTGGCGAAAGACGAGGGAGGGTTTTGGATATTCGAGCTTCAGCCAGCGCGTATTGACCGGCCGGAAGCCGACAAGGCTGCCCACCACATAGAGCGCGACGAGCGCGAGGATGACGATACCGGTCGAAAAAGCCGCCCCGATCGGCAGGACATGGGAAAAACGCGCGATGATCTCCGGTTCCAGCACCAGCACGAGACCAAACAGCATGATGGTGCCGAGCGCAAAGGTGAACGAGCAGAAGGCGACGAGGACGCCGACCTCCGATCCCGTCAGACCCTTCGACGTGTAGGCGCGGTAGCGCACCAGCGCGCCGGAAAACACCGAGGCACCGATCGTGTGCGAGAGCGCATAGGTGGTGAAGGAGGTGACTGTGATGAACCACAGCGAGATGCGGTGGCCAAGATGCTCCAGCGCCAGGTGGTCGTAGGCGGCAAGCGCGGCGTAGGCGACGAGCGTGGCAAGCGAGGCGAGGATCCAGCCGGAGACCGGAATGGCATGAATGCTCGCCATGAAATCGTCGAGTGAAAGGCCCCTTAGATCCTTGTACAGGATATAGACCGACAGGACGATCGCGGCGGTGCTGACGAGCGGCCAGAAGAATTTTTTCAGCCGCTTCATCCTGCCTTGCCCCCTGCGCCCGGCGCGCGATCGCCTGAGCTGCGAGGGTTTCTCGCAATCTTTCCTGATGCCATCCCAACCCTTCCCCATCGTGCGGGCCTGTCATCGCCTGTCCGCGATGCGGCCCTTGTCATTCAGTTCGCCAGCTTTTCCGTTCCCTTCGGTTAAAGCCAACCAACTTTGTCATCACATCTGCGTCAGCGCGCCGCGAGCGCGGAAAGAATGCGCACCCAGGAACGGATGCCCTTCTCGAAGGAGCGCAGCTCGTATTTCTCGTTCGGCGAATGGATGCGGTCATCCGACAGCGCAAAGCCGACGAGCAAGGATTCCATGCCGAGCATTTTCTGGAAATCGCCGACAATCGGGATCGATCCGCCCATGCCGATGACGACGGCGGGCTTCGGCCATTCGTCGGAGAGCGCGTTCTTCGCCTTGCCGAGCAATTCCGAATCGTAGGGCAGCTGGATGGCCGGCGAACCGCCATGGGCGTGGAACGCCACCGAGCAGTCGTCCGGGATCTTGGACCGCACATAGGCGCGGAAAGCGTCGCGGATCTTCGCCGGGTCCTGCTTGCCGACGAGGCGGAAGGAGACCTTTGCCGAGGCTTCGGCGGCAATCACCGTCTTGAAACCTTCGGCGGTATAACCGCCAGTGATGCCGTTCACTTCCGCCGTCGGTCGCGCCCAGGTCAATTCCAGCACGGAACGGCCCTTTTCGCCGGACGGGATCGACAGGCCGATTTCGCCCAAGAAACTCTCGGCCGAGCTGCCGAGCTTTTCCCAGGCCGCCTTGATCTGCGTCGGGGTTTCCTCGACGCCGTCATAGAAGCCGTCGAGCGTCACGCGGCCGGTCTCATCATGCAGGCCGGCGAGAATGCGCGACAGAATGTGGATCGGGTTTGCCGCCGCACCGCCGAAATAGCCGGAATGCAGGTCACGATCGGCCGCCTTGATGACGACCTCCTCGCCGACGAGACCACGAAGCCCCGCCGAGATCGCCGGCGTGTCGGCGTCCCACATGCTGGTATCGCAGACAAGGGCAAAATCGGCGGTCAGTTCCGCGGCGTTGGCGTCCAAAAAAGGCTTTAGCGACGGCGAACCGGATTCCTCTTCGCCTTCGAAGAGGATCGTCACGCGGCAGGGCAGCGAACCCGCCGTTTCCTTGTAGGCGCGGCAGGCTTCGACGAAGGTGAGCAACTGGCCCTTGTCGTCGGACGTGCCGCGGCCGGTGATGATGCGGCGACCGTCGCCCGTGTTGCGCACCGCCGGCTCGAAGGGATCGTGATCCCAGAGGTTCAGCGGATCGACTGGCTGGACGTCATAGTGGCCGTAGAACAGCACGTGCGGCGCATCGGGCCTGGCGCCATCGTGATGGGCAACGACCATGGGATGGCCGGCCGTATCACGCACCGTCGCGTTGAAGCCAAGCGAGCGCAATTCCGTCACCAGCCATTCGGCCGCGCGGCGGCATTCCGCCTTGAAGGCCGGATCGGTGGAGATGGACTTGATGCGCACCAGCTCGAACAGGCGTTCGAGGCTTGCCGGAATGCCGGCGCTGGCGTGATCGAGGACGGGCAGAATATTGGTCATGGTCGAATCCCTGAAGCATGCTCCGCCAAAGTGTATGAGCGGTATTGCGATGACGACATGCGGCAAATCAAAATTTCGGCGCGACATTAGACCGATCGCGTCGGGAAGGGCAAATCGTATGACGGTTGCGCGAAGATCACACGCGCGGATCGCGGCCGAGATTGGTCAGCGCCATGCGCATATATTCGAGCAACAGCTCCCGCTCGAACCGCCGGAAGCCCTGGAAAAGAGCGTCCTCGGTCGCCGCGGCGGCAGCAAGGGCCGCATCGCGCAGCGCCGTACCGCGCGCCGTCAGGAAGACCAGCTGCGCCCGCTTGTCCTTCGGGTGGCGGCGCCGCGAGATCAGGCCATCGCGCTGCATGCGGGCGAGCGTGTTGGCCATCGTCGCCTGTTCGATATCGAGCCGATCGAGAAGTTCGCGCTGGGTGAGGCCGTCGCCGCTCCACAGTTCCACAAGAACCGGGAACTGGCCGGGCGCAAAGCCGGCCCCGTCCGCCCGCGCCTGCAGCGCGCGGGACGCTCCCTTCGCCAGGAGATTGGCGAGGTACGCGGCCGACTCCTTCCGGTCAAAGTCCATGGCGGCAAGGCTATGCCGGTTTGCAACCGAAAACAATGGATCGCAGACGATGCAATCACCCCAAATGAGAGAAGCCGCCGACGACAGGAGGCTTGTCGCGGCGGCTTCTTCGAATGACGGACAAAGGCCCGGAGAGGGGGATGAGGCCTTTGTCCTTGTCTGGCGCGGCGGGGGACAGGCCGGGATGCCAGACAACGGCTTTATCAGGTGCCGTTGATGAATATTTGTGGATCCGAATGTGGCTTTTCAAGGGATTCAAACGCGCGCGAAAATTACAAATTGGTAACGTTCGCGTGAGGCTTTCCGGCCGCCTGATCGGCTGCCAAACCATCAATGAGAGATGGACGCGGAAAGCGCCCCGCGCTATCCATTCACCCATGAAAAAAGGTGATCATCTCTTCCTCGTCGACGGCTCCGGCTTCATCTTCCGCGCCTTCCACGCCATCCCGCCGCTCACCCGAAAATCGGACGGGCTGCCGGTCAATGCCGTCTCGGGCTTCTGCAACATGCTGTGGAAGCTCTTGAAGGATGCGCGCAATACGGACGTGGGCGTGACGCCGACCCATTTTGCCGTCATCTTCGATTATTCGTCGAAAACCTTCCGTAACGAACTTTACGACCAGTACAAGGCGAACCGCTCGGCGCCGCCGGAAGACCTGATCCCGCAATTCGGCCTGATCCGCCACGCAACGCGCGCCTTCAACCTGCCCTGCATCGAGAAGGAAGGATTCGAGGCCGACGACCTGATCGCCACCTATGCGCGCCTCGCCGAAGCCGACGGCGCGGGCGTCACCATCGTCTCCTCCGACAAGGACCTCATGCAGCTCGTGACGGCCAATGTCTCGATGTATGACAGCATGAAGGACAAGCAGATCTCCATTCCCGAGGTCATCGAGAAATGGGGCGTGCCACCGGAGAAGATGATCGATCTCCAGTCGCTGACGGGCGATTCGACCGACAACGTGCCAGGCGTTCCCGGTATCGGCCCGAAGACCGCCGCACAGTTGCTCGAAGAGTATGGTGACCTCGACACGCTGCTCGCCCGCGCCGAGGAGATCAAGCAGGTCAAGCGCCGCGAGAACATCGTGGCGAACCGCGAGCTCGTGCTGCTGTCCCGAAAGCTCGTCACGCTGAAGACGGATACGCCGCTCGACACGACGCTGGACGAACTCGTGCTGCATCCGCAGGACGGGCCCAAGCTGATCGCCTTCCTCAAGACCATGGAATTCACCACGCTGACGCGTCGTGTCGCGGAAGATTGCGCCTGCGATGCCAGCGCCATCGAGCCGGCGACCGTGCCGGTGGAATGGGGCGCCCAGGCGCGTGGCCCGGACCTCGACAAGGGTGGCGTGGCCGGTCCTGCTCTGGCCCTTGACGGCAACGAGACTGCGACCGAGGCCGCCGGAGCGGCGCCTCCCGCAGCCGGCACCGACGATGCGACACCCGCCTCGCTCGCCCGCTCGCGCGCCGAACGGTTCTCCGCAGCCCCGATCGACCATTCCACCTATGAGACGGTGCGTGACCTCGAGGCGCTCGACCGCTGGATCGCCGCCGCGCGCGAAACGGGCCTTGTCGGGTTCGACACGGAAACGACCTCGCTCGACGCCATGCAGGCCGAGCTTTGCGGCTTCTCGTTGGCGATTGCCGACAATGCCAAGGACCCGACCGGCACGGTCGTCCGCGCCTGCTACGTGCCGCTGAACCACAAGACCGGCGTCGGCGATCTTCTGGGCGGCGGGCTTGCCGATGGGCAGATCCCGATCCGCGCCGCCCTTGAGCGGCTGAAAAGCCTGCTGGAGGACCCGTCGGTCCTGAAGGTCGCGCAGAACCTCAAATACGACTATCTCGTCATGCGCCGCCACGGCATTACCGTGCAGGGCTTCGATGATACGATGCTGATGTCCTACGCGCTCGACGCGGGCACGACGACGCATGGCATGGACACGTTGTCTGAACGCTGGCTCGGCCACAAGCCGATCGCCTACAAGGACGTCGCCGGCTCCGGAAAGGGCGCGCAGACCTTCGACATGGTCGATATTTCGCGCGCCACGGCCTATGCGGCGGAAGATGCCGACGTGACGCTGCGCCTCTGGCACGTGCTGAAGCCGCGCCTGGCCGCCGAGCGCATGACCACCGTCTACGAGCGGCTGGAACGCCCGCTCGTGCCCGTGCTCGCGCGCATGGAAGAGCGCGGCATCACCATCGACCGGCAGGTGCTGTCGCGCCTGTCCGGCGAACTGGCGCAGGGTGCTGCCCGGTTCGAAGAGGAAATCTACGAGCTTGCCGGCGAGCGCTTCAATATCGGCTCGCCAAAACAGCTCGGCGACATCCTGTTTGGCAAGATGGGCCTTTCCGGTGCCTCGAAGACCAAGACCGGCCAGTGGTCGACCTCGGCACAGGTGCTGGAAGACCTCGCCGCGCAGGGCCTTCCGCTGCCCAGAAAAATCGTCGACTGGCGCCAGCTCACCAAGCTGAAATCCACCTATACCGACGCGCTGCCGGGCTTCGTGCATCCCGAAACCAAGCGGGTGCATACGTCCTACGCGCTCGCATCGACGACGACCGGCCGCCTCTCCTCTTCCGACCCGAACCTGCAGAACATTCCGGTACGCACCGCGGAAGGTCGAAAAATCCGCACGGCTTTCATATCGACGCCCGGCAACAAGCTGGTCTCGGCCGACTACAGCCAGATCGAGCTGCGCGTGCTCGCCCATGTGGCGGACATTCCGCAACTGAAGCAGGCCTTTGCCGACGGCATCGATATTCATGCGATGACGGCGTCGGAAATGTTCGGCGTACCGGTCGAGGGCATGCCGTCCGAAGTGCGGCGCCGTGCGAAGGCGATCAACTTCGGCATCATCTACGGCATCTCGGCCTTCGGCCTTGCCAACCAGCTGTCGATCGAGCGGTCTGAAGCCGGCGACTACATCAAGAAGTATTTCGAGCGTTTTCCCGGCATCAAGGACTACATGGATTCCACCAAGGCCTTTGCCCGCGAGAACGGCTATGTCGAGACGATCTTCGGCCGTCGCGCGCATTACCCGGAAATCAAGTCATCCAACCCGTCGGTGCGCGCCTTCAACGAACGCGCCTCGATCAACGCCCCGATCCAGGGTTCGGCCGCAGACGTCATCCGCCGCGCCATGATCAAGATGGAACCGGCGCTCGCCGCTGCCGGCCTTTCGGCCCGCATGCTGCTTCAGGTGCACGACGAACTGATCTT
The DNA here is from genome assembly GCF_052438155.1 of Shinella sp. Taxonomy (NCBI): domain Bacteria; kingdom Pseudomonadati; phylum Pseudomonadota; class Alphaproteobacteria; order Hyphomicrobiales; family Rhizobiaceae; genus Shinella; species Shinella sp. Next base: position 170,241 of record NZ_JBQVPI010000010.1, read on the forward strand.
CGAGGTCGAGGATGGCGAAGTCGAAAAGGCGATCCCGATCATCGTCGACGTCATGGAAAACGCCTCCATGCCAGCGCTGTCGATGAAGGTGCCGCTGAAGGTGGATGCGCGGGCCGCGCGCAATTGGGACGAGGCGCACTGAGGGGAAACAAGGCCCCTCCCCGCCTGGCGGCGTCTTCTCCCCATGGAGAGAAGACGATGGCAGATTGAATGGGCGGGCAAGGCGTTAAAACCCTGCCCGTCACCCGTTGTTCGTGATCAGGCGGCCGGCTGCTTGGTCTTGCGCAGGTATGGCAGCACCGTATCGAAGGCGCCGAAGCGGGCGATGGCGTCTTCATTGGAGACGGCGGCGGTGATGATGACGTCCTCACCCTGCTGCCAGTTGGCGGGTGTTGCCACCTGATGCTTGCTGGTGAGCTGGATCGAATCGATCGAGCGCAGGATTTCCGCGAAGTTGCGGCCTGTGGTCATCGGGTAGGTGAGGATCAGCTTGATCTTCTTGTCCGGGCCGATGACGAAGACGGAACGCACGGTGGCATTGTCGGCGGGTGTGCGGCCTTCGGAGGTCTCGCCCGCGCCGGCCGGCAGCATGTCATAGAGTTTGGCGACCGCGAGGTCCTTGTCGCCGATCAGCGGATACTCGACGTCGAAGCCGGTGGCGGTGCGAATGTCGTTCTTCCACTTGGCGTGGCTTTCGACCGGGTCGACCGAGATGCCGATGATCTTGACGCCGCGCTTGCGGAATTCACCTTCGAGGCCGGCCATCGCGCCAAGCTCGGTGGTGCAGACGGGGGTAAAGTTCTTGGGGTGCGAGAAGAGCACGGCCCAGCCGTCGCCGATCCACTCATGGAAGCCGATCGTGCCGGCCGTGGTTTCGGCGGTGAAGTCCGGAGCGATGTCGTTGATGCGCAGGCTCATGGGTCTCGTCCTCTCTCGTGCGGGGTCGCAGGCGAAAAGCCCGCGAGAATATATCCGGGCGGTAGATAGACCGAAAAATTTGGCTTGCCTATAGCGGCAGGCCGTCGCTGCCGGGTCGGGGACGAGCGCATCTTTGCGCTTTTACCGCCGGTTGGACGAAGGCGTTCGGCGGTTCGCTGTGCCTGCGCCAAACCGTTCTCCGAAGTCGCCGCACAGTGGAAGGTGATTTTCTTTTCGTCAGGCGGGCAGCGTGCGCGTCAATTGCCGATTTCGGCGCGGCCACTGGTGAGGTCGACGATCATCCGGCCGATTTCCTCCGCCTTCTCCGCGGGCACGCGAAAGGAAAGTCTTGCCCCCGTCTCGTGATAGGTCTCGTCGTCCATGACCAGCCCGGCAAAAGCGCCAAGCCGCGCCTTGACCAGCGCCAGATCGGAAAAGCCGAGCGAGACGGACAGTGCTGCCCGTTCCACATATTCCGTCTTGGCCGCGGCGCGCAGGCACGCGGCCGCGGTACCGCCATAGGCGCGCATGAGGCCGCCGCTACCCAGGAGAATGCCGCCGAACCAGCGCGTGACCACGACGAGCGTGCGGTCGAGCGCCTGACCGTCGATTGCCTGGAGAATGGGCTTTCCCGCCGTGCCGCTCGGCTCGCCGTCGTCGCTGAACCGGTAGGCCTGGCCGACGCGCCAGGCCCAGCAATTGTGGTTCGCCGAGGGGTCGGACAGGTCCGCCAGCAGCGCCTTCGCGTCCGCCTCGCTGTCGAGCGGGCAGGCGGTCGCAAGAAAACGGCTCTTGCGGATGTCCTGCTCGAAAATCTCGGTGCGGTCCAGCGTGTACAAGGGGCGGTTTCCATTGGCGTGAACCCGTCTCGTATCCCTTCCACGCCCGGTGCATCAAGGGGCGAATAGAGCACTAATTCTATAGACTATTGACAGCGGCCACGATTTCGCCATGATGTTTGCCGGGACGTTAAACGGAATGGGAGCAACGCATGATCTATCTCGGTGGCGTGACGCTTGGTTATTTCAACCTCTATCCGGTCGGCTTCCAGCCGAAGGACGAGCAGGCGCAACGCGACGACAGGGTCGCAGGTACCGTGACGGAAGACCGCCTGCCGCTCGAAGGCAGCCGCCTCTCCTCTTCGCGCCGCCCCGTTCAGTGGCCGCTTCACGTCTTCTTCTGACCCAGGCGCTTGCTGCGCCTACAGGAAATCGTCGATGATTTCCTGTAGGCATTGGTGGATAGGCCACGCGGATTTGCACGATGGGACGGCTTTCTTGGGGGCATTCATCCTGCATTAAGGTTTCGTAGACAAATTGCAGGAACGAGCAGAAGACCGAAGGGTCGTCGCCGCCATCGATTGTTGCAAGGCCTTCTCCATGTTTCCGGATGATCCGGTTTTCCTGATATCGATGGTTGTCGCCACGCTCGGCCGTTCAAACGAGCTCGAGCTGCTGTTTGCGTCGCTTGCCGCGCTCGGCCGCCGTGATTTCGAAGTTATCCTCGTCGATCAGAATGCCGACGAGCGCCTTGCGCCGATCGTCTCGCAATGGCAGGACCGCCTCCACATCCAGCATGTCAGGACCGACCGCGCGGGCGTCTGCCGGGCGCGCAATCTCGGAGCCTCCAAGGCCACGGGCACCTGGCTGCTCTTTCCGGATGACGACTGCTGGTATCCGGCCGATCTGCTCCAGCGTTTCGAGGCGATATCGCAGACGGTGCCGGCCGATTTCTATTGCGGCCGAGCGGTCAATGCCGAAGGCGAAACCATCATGGGCCGCTTCGAACTCTCGCCAAGCCCGATCGAGCGCGAAAACATCTGGACCACGCTGATCGAATGGATGCTGTTCGTGCGCCGCTCCGCCTTCGAGAAGGCCGGCGGCTTCGATGATCGCATCGGCCCCGGCTCCGGCACGCCCTGGGGGGCCTACGAGGTGCAGGACCTCGCCTTGAACCTGCTGTCATCAGGTGCGCGCGGTCACTACGACCCGTCGCTCACCGGCCACCACCCGGATGATCGCCTCCAGGCGGCAACGCCCGACGGCGCGCACAAGATGCGCGTCTACGGCGCCGGCCTTGGCTATGTCATGCGCAAACACGGCTATCGTTTCACCGACTACCTTCCGCATCTTCTGCGCCCGCTTGCCGGTATTGCCGTCTACACGCTGACGGGGCGTCCCGCACTTGCCCGCCGCTCGCGGGAAATCCTGGCCGGCCGCTGGTCCGGCTGGCGCGCCGCCCCTGCCGGAACGACGATATCTTAAGGGTTTCGTCCTAGGGTGCCCGCTGTATGGCCGCGAAAAATCGCCGGCCGCGTACGGTGAATGGAACGGCCGATGAGCAAGGGCATCATGTCCAATTCGATCATGAATGCGGCAGCAGGCATGCTGTTGCTGGTGACCGGATTCGCCTGCTCGATCCTTGTCGCGCGCCTGCTCGGTCCGGAAGCCAACGGCACCATTGCCTTTGCCCTGTGGATCGGCGCGACGGGTTCGCTCGTCGCCGAGCTCGGCACCGGCGTGCTGCTGCTGCGCCTCCTGCCGCAGCTGAAGGCACGCGGCGTCGACGATGCGGGACGGCGTGGCTTTGCCGCCTATCTGGCGCTGCCGGTCATCGCCTCCACCATCATTCTCGTGGCGCTCTATTTCGGCGTTTCCTTCAAGACCGAGCTGCTCTACGGCACCGATGTGACCACCGGCATCATCGTCCTGACGGCGGTGCTGCTGTTCATCCAGTCGGTCGGCTCCTTCTCGAAGAATTTTCTGATCGGCGAACAGCGCCTCGGCACCTTCTTCCGCATCACCGCGCTGTCCTCGCTTCTCCAGTTCGTCTTCGTCGTCGCAGGCGCCATCGGGTACGGCATCGCCGGCGCACTCGTCGGCTACATTGCCGGGCAATGTGTGCAGTTCGTCTACACGCTCGGCCTGTTCGGGGTCCGCCGCGACAATGCCGGCTATCGCCGGCGTTATCTGCTGGCCAATTCCGCCGTGCTGTTCTTCGAATTCGCCGTCAGCGCGGTCTTCCTCAACCGGCCGGAACTGTTCTTCCTGCAGCATTTCCAGACGCTCGGCGAAGTCGGTTATTATGCCGTCGCCCTGTCGCTCGCCAATCTCGCGCTCCAGCTTCCCGTGCAGCTGACTGGAAGCCTGCTGCCGTTCTACGCGGAGCGGCGGGAGGCATCGGGCGGCAGCGTGCATGCCAGCATCTTCGACGGCGTGGTGCGCAGTTTCGCCTATATCACCTTCCCGCTCTGCTTCGGGCTCGCGGCCATTGCCCATCCGCTGGTGACCGCCGTCTACGGCGCGCCCTTCGCCGAGGCCGGGCTGATCGTCGCGATCCTCGCCGCCGGCTCGCCGGCCTATGTCTTCGGCCAGCTTGTCACGCAATATCTCTATTCCATGGACCGGGTAAAAATCCGCCTGGTGGCAAGCGGCGTCGGCGCGGCCCTGATGGTCATCGGCCTGTTTTTCGTCGTACCGGTTGCCGGTGGAGCGGGGGCCGCGGCGGTGCGCGGCGTCGTCTTCGCCATCATGGTCGTGCTGCTGCTGACGGGCGTCGGCCGTGGCGCCATGTCGGCCGGCCTGTCGGTCATCGTGCTGAAGGTGGGCGTTGCCGCCGCCGGCTGCGGCCTTACGGCCTGGCCGATTGCCGAAAAGATTGGCGGATTTACCGGCGTTGTCATCGGTATCCTTGCAGGGGCTGTCGCCTACGGGGTTCTGCTGCGCCTGCTGAAGGCAGTGCCGCCGGAGGATGGGGCCGTCATCGACAAGATGCTGGAGCGCCTGCCCATGAAACCCGGCCGGATCGCGCGCCGGCTGCTAGCCCTCGTGGTGCCGCCACCACTGTCCCAGCCGGTCGGAGAGTGAGACACCATGCTGCGCGGGGAGACCAGGCAAGACGATATCGAGCAGCATGACGCCGCACCCCGCTGGCGCGCCGGGGAGGCAGCCCTTCCCGTGACCTTCGAGGGCACGGTCGGCCTCTACACGCCCGCTGCCGCCACCACACCGCCCGCGGATGTCGCCGTGCTCTTTCTCAGCCCCTGGGGTTTTGAGGAAATGTGCACTCGAAAACTCTGGCGGATCATCGCCGAGCGCGTCGCCGCTCACGGCGTCGCCAGCCTGCGCTTCGATTATCCCGGCACGGGCGATGCGCTCGATACGCCTGACGAGCAGAGCCTCGAGACCTGGTCGCAGGCCATCCTGGCGGCCGCGCGCAAGGTGCGCCGGCTTTCCGGTGCCGCTCGCCTGATGCTGGTCGGTCACGGCCTTGGCGCGACCTTTGCGGCAAAGCTCGGCAAGGCGCTCGATACTGAGGCGGCCGTGCTGATGGCCCCGGTGGTCAGCGGCCGCTTCTATCTGCGCGAACTGGCCGCCTGGTCGAAGATGGTGGATGAGGGGCTCGGCCTGCGATCGGAGCAGCGCATTGCCGGCCGCGTCGCCATCGCCGGGCTGGTCATGCCGGACCAGGTCGCCGAAGCCGTCAAGAGCTTCAGCATCGACCGGCTGGATGCGCTGCCGTTTGCAAAAGCCCTGGTGGTCGCGCGACCCGCCCGCGAAAAGGATGCGGCCCTTGCCGCCCATCTTTCCAGCCTCGGCGCCGACGTCGCCAGCATGGACTACGCCGGCTACGACGATCTCGTCTCCAACCCCACTTTGGCGCACCAACCGCAGGCGGTCATCGATGGCGTCGTCCAGTGGATCGCCGACGTGGCCAAGGCGGGCGGACGCGCGCGGGCCGCGACGGACCACGTCGCTTCGGCGCCGCTGACGGGCGATGGCTTCGTCGAAGAGCCGTTGCGTTTCGGCGAAAACAACCGGCTGTTTGGCACGCTTTGCGGCCCGCGGGGGCAGCGCCATGGCGCGACCGTTCTGCTGCTCGGCACCGCCTATGACCGGCAGGCCGGCTGGGCGCGAGGCACGACCGAGACGGCGCGCTACCTTGCACAGCACGGCATCGTGTCGCTGCGCTTCGATGCCGCCAATGTCGCCGACAGCCCGCCAGCACCAAACGCGCCCGAACAGGTACAGTACAGCGAGACGCAGCTTGCCGATGTCCGGGCGGCGATGGATTTTCTCGTGTCGCGTGATCTCGCGCCAGTCCTTCTTTCGGGCCGGTGCAGCGGCGCCTATCTTGCCTTCCGCGCCGCCGTCACGGACGAACGCGCGGCCGGCGTCGTGTCGGTCAATCCCTTCACCTTCCGCTGGGATCCGGACATGTCCGTCGACGAGGCGCTCAGGGCCAATCCGCGCTCGCTTGACGATTATCGCCAGCGCGCCTTCGACCCCGCCACCTTCCGGAGGCTGATTTCCGGGGATATCGACCTGCGCCGCGCAGCGGCCAATGTCGGCGTGCAGATTGCTCGCCGCCTTGCCGTCATCGCACCCCGCACGCTCGGTCGTTTCTCCCGCTTCGGCCGCTTGCGGGGCGATACACAGGCGGATTTCCGCCTGCTTGCGAAACGCGAAGTGCCGGTGCTGCTGGTCTACAGCGAGGGTGACGTCGGGCTGGAGCGGCTGAAGCTCGATTTCGGCCGCACCGGGCTGGATGGCTATCACAACGTGGCGGTCGAGATGATCCCCGATGCGGATCACAATCTCTCCCCGCCGCACGCCCAGGCTGCCTATCGCGCGCTGCTGCTGAAAGCTGCCCTCAAGATCGCCTGATTTTTTAGAACGAAAGCAGGGCCTCGACGCCGACACCGCCGATCGTGCCGGAGGGTTTTTTAACCGGATCTGCATCGAGCGGCACAAGCCGGATGGTCTTCACGCCGCCCGGTGCCAGATGGAACCAGTTGTCCGAAGGCAGAAAACCGTCGACTTCGATTGCGACGGACTGGGCGAAACGGTCCGTTGAAAGCTCGAGGCTCCAGCCTTCAAGGCTTTCGAGGAGTGTAGCGCTGATCGCCGGAGAGGTCATCGCCTCCGCCCGGCCGCGCGGAAAATGGAAGGCATCCGCGACGACCGTTCCTGCCGCATCGATCAGCCGGCCGACCGTCACGTCATGGGAGGGCGGGCCGAAACGGAAGGCATAGGTCGTGTCGAAGAAGGCGCCGAACAGTGCCGTTGCCGACACGGTCTGCGCCGAATGCGGGGCGAGCGAGATCTCGCGCCGGCCGCTGACGACCGGCTGACGGCCGTGCCGCAGGCAGGAGAGCTCCAGCGTCAGGGATTGTTCGTGCGCGCTGTCGTTGATCGCGTGCACGTCAAGCCCGTTGGTGCCCTCGTCGGACAGCGTAACCTGCACCGGCCGGAAGGCGCGGCGCAGCGCATGCCAGGCGGACTTCGGCAGGCCCGTGGCATCCACGATGCCCCAGCCCGCGCCGGGCAACAGGTCCTGAAACGTCCAGACGAGCGCGCCGTTGCAGGTGGACTTTTCGCGGCGCCATTCGGCGAAGGTGGCCTCCATCACCTCCGCCACGACGGCACGGGAGAGATCGAGATAGCGGGTTGGGTCCTCGCGGCGCAAGCGCGCCGGGTCGTGGCCATAAAGCAGGCCGAGATAGTGGTCGCGCACATCCTCGAAGTCCCAGGAGGCACCGCGGTCGCGCGGCACGCGCGCCTTCCAGCGCGGATCATGCACAGGTGGTACCGGCAGGTGCGCATCGAGCGTCTGCTGTTCCGGCACGTTGGCAAAGGCGAGGCTTTCGGCGGCAAAGCGCACCTCGGCGCGGCGCGCATCCTCCAGCGGCCGGCAATAGGCGCCGACGCCGTAATAATGCGTGACGCCGACATTGGGCGAGAAGGGCATCGCCCCACCAACAGGCGAATTTTCGATATAGGGCACATCCGGGCGGTGCGCCGCGACGAGGGCGGGCAGGATGTCGAGCGTCAGCGGCCCGGCCCAGGCCGTTTCCGGCAGGCCGAGCATCGCCGCCTGCTGGTCGATCTCGCTGCCGCCGCAGAGCACGGCAAGCGACGGCGAGGCGGCGGTCGCGTCGAGGAACTGCGCGACCTCCATGCGGACGTTTTCGACAAAGGCCGGATCGTTCGCCGGGTAATCAAAATTGGCGAACTGGAAATCCTGCCAGACCATCAGGCCGAATTCGTCGCACAGCGCAAAGAAATCCGGCGTCTCATAGGCCATCGTGCCGCCGATGCGCAGCATGTTCATGCTGGCGTCGGCAGCAAGTTTCAGCAGCGGCGCGTAGCGGTCGCGCGTGCCCGGCAGGTCGACGATATCGGCAGTGGTCCAGACGGCACCGCGGCAGAAGATTTTGGTGCCGTTGACGCGCAACGCAAAATCCCGGCCGTCCGCGCCGCGGTCGATCTCGATGCGGCGAAAACCGGTGCGGCCGAGTTTTTGCCGCACGCCATCCACCACGAGCGAGATATCGTGCAGAGCCGGCGTGCCATGCGTGCGCGGCCACCAGGCTTCGACCTCGGGGATGGTGAGGCTGGCACTGAAACTGCGGTCTCCGTTCGCGATCGCTTCGACGGTAACGCCGGCGCATTCCACCATGGGCGCCGTGGCACTGTCGAGCGTGAAGCCGATCTCCAACTGGCCCTTGCCGTTTTCATGAAGGCGCGCGGAGAGACGGATATCGGAGGCAATAGCGGGCGTCGGCCGCGACAGGCGCACCGGCCGCCAGGGGCCGGCGGCATGGACCTCCGGGCACCAGCCCGGCATGCGGCCAAGCAGCGTGGTGCGCACAAGGCGCAGGCCCTGCGGCGTGATCATCTGCGGCCGCCAGCGGGCACGGGGGCCGCGCTTTTCGAGATGCGGTTTTAGCGCACGGAAGCAGAGGGCGAGCCGGTCGTTGCCGGTAAGCGTCACGGGCAAGGCATGGCGCACGAACATGCTGTCGGAGGAAAGCACAAGCGCCCCGTTCCACCAGATCTCGGTGATCGTCGCGAGACCATCGAAATGCAGCACGGCGTCACCCGGCGCTTCGCCCGAGAGGTCGAGCACGTACCAGGCGTCGAGATGGTCGAGCGGCTCGGGCGCGGTGCGGTCGAACCTGCCGGCGCGTTCGAGGGCGCCGGCAACCGTGCCGGGCACGGGGGCATCCAGGACATCGGAAAGGTCTTGCAGCGCGGCGAGGTCAGCGGCAGCGTTGGCCGCTGTCAGGGCCATGCGCCAGCCGGTGGAAAGCGCCTTTCCGATCTCGGACATTCCGTCTTCCTTCAGTCGATGCGGGCGGCAAGGCTCGACATCAAAGTATCCCATGCCTCGATCGCCGGGTCGAGCGCCGTCGCCAGCGGATCGAACTTCCGGCGCGTTACCGCGCGGGCGAGCTGGAACTGCACGGACTTCGCCGTCTCGGAAATTTTTCGCGCGGCGTCGCCGCCATCAAGGCCCAGCCAGTCGAGATGGCTGCCGGCCAGCTCGAAATTGGCGCCGAGCTGGCGCAATGTGTTGAAGGCGTATTTGTGGAAGAAGCCGAAGGGTCGCTCCGCCACGGCCTCGACCTGCTTTGGAAACACCTTCGCGAAGGCCGCAACCGGGTTTTCCGTTGGACGCCGGCCGAAATGGAAGGCGAGCAGGCGTTTTGCCTCGCGGCGCAGATGCGCGTCGTCGGCCCGCTTTTCCGGGAACCTGGCGAATTCCGTATAGGGCAGGAAGGGAAGATCGTCCGGGCCGTTGTTCAGCTGGAACAGGCCGTCGAAATCCTCGCCTTCCAGCCGGAAGAAGCCGGCATTGTGGAAATAGTCGAGCTGCTTGTTTTCGAGATCCAGCCGGTTGATCGCGACCGTCGTCTTGCCGTGCTCCTGGCGGTAGGCAACGCCGCGGGTGTCCGGCATGAAAAAGCTGTCCATCTCGACGAGGCAGAGGCGGCCGCGGGCGATCTGGGTCGCGACGTGGCTCTCGACCTTGTCGAAGATGGCGAGTTCCGTCGCGCGGATGCCGTAGAGCGTTTCGAGGTCTTCCAACGGCACCTTGAAGAAGGTGAATTGGTCGCCCTCGAAATCCTGGGTCAGCGAAAAGCCGAGCATCGCCTCGGGATGGGTGCCGAACGCATTCAGCACCTCGATCCAGAGGTCGACGTAACAATTCGTCTCCGGCCACATGCGCTCCGCATCGTGCAGCGCGTGCGGCCTATGGGTCTCGGGATTGGCCCCGGCGAAGACGGCAGCCATGTTCAGTCCTGATATCCCAGAACCTTGCGGACATCCGTCGGCCAGGTTGCGATATCCATGCCGTGGCGGGCGAAGAGGGCGAGCGCGATGCGCTCCAGGCCGAAGCCGACGCAAGCGGTGTGCGCGACGTCGCCGTTTTCGAGGTTGAGGCCCCACTTCGTGCCAAAGGCGTCCTGATGGTAGTTGAAGCTCATGCAGGCCGTCGGCTTGGCGGCCGAGGTGACCGGGATCAGCAGTTCGAACTTCAGGTTCTGGTCACGCTGGTTGTTGGCCATCATGCGGCCGGCGCGGCCGAAGAACGGGTCGTTCGCCACGTCCATCGTCACGTCGAGGCCAACCTTGGCCATCATCTCCAGGCCGCGGTCCATCCAGGTCTGGCGGAACTCGGTCACATGCTCCTGCGTGCCCATGCAGACATATTCGCGCATGCGAAAAAGCTGCTGGCGGGCCGGGTCGTTGGAGGGCTCGTGGCGGAAGCAATAGGACTGCAGGTCGTAGAGACCGCCCTTGGCCGGCAGGCGGCCGCGTTTGGCGATCGTCGGATAGAGCGGATAGCAGGCGGCCGGCGTCAGCACGATGTCGGTCGCCTTCTGGTCCTTCGTCCAGTCGCCACCGACTTCCATGCATTGCAGCAGGCTCATATGGTCGAGATCGGCGCCGCAGAAGGCGTGCACGGTGCCAGCGAGCTGCGGAAAGCTCTTCATGTAGCCGGAGGTCTCGAAATGCGCGCGGTTCATGCCGGGCGGAAAGCGCATGGCTTCCGCGCCGTCGGGGCCGCCATAGACGTCGATCAGCCGCTCGAAGCGGGCGATGACGTCCTCGAAGGCGCCGCTGCGGCCATAGAGGCCTTCGACGCCGGTATCGATGAGCAGGCCCGAATCGAAGAGCCTGTCGAGAAGGGAGGTCTGCATATCCATGGTGTCACCCGATCAGGCTGGTGTCCTGCTTGTGGACAAGCAGGAGGTTTGACGTGTTGCCGAGGATGCGGTCGTTGGAAATCATCAGCTGGGCGGAATGGGCATCGCGCAGGTGCCGGCCGAGGCTGAACGGCGTGCCGTTCTTGTAGCCCATGATGCCGACGATCAGCATCGCCTGGTTGATGATGGCGAGGATCGTTTCCGAGGAGGCGATCTTCACGTTGTTCATCGCGACCGCAAAGCCCATCGAGGACAGCTTGTCCGGATCCGCCTTGGCGGCCTCGTATTCGCGAAGGCCGGCGATGGTGTTCGACTTGACGAGCTGCAGCAGGTTCGAGGCTTCCGCGAGGCGCAGTGCGCCGGGCGGTGCGACACCGGGGCTCTTGCGCGCGGCGGCGCGGACGAAAGCCTGGGCGCGGGAAACCGCGTTGACGGCGATGCCGTACCAGACCGCACTCCACAGCAGGTGCGAGGTGGCGAGCATCGACTGGGCGGCGATCTCGGCGAAGGGTTTGGGAAGGATCTGTTCCTTCGGTGCTTCGCCCTTGAACAGCCAGCCGTCCGAGCAGGTGCCGCGCATGCCGAGCGTATCCCAGACATGGGTCTGCTCCAGCGTGTACTGGTCCTTGGTGAAGACGGTCATGACCTGGTCGGTCGAGGCGGCGTCGGCGTGCGCCCGCGACGTGATGAGGATCGCGTCGGCATGCGCGCCGTAGGAGATGACGGTGGCGTCCTTGGTGAGGCGGCAGGTGTCGCCGTCGACCTCGATGGCGCAGATGCTGTTGCGCAGGTTGCCGCCGATGCCGCCTTCCGTCGTTGCCGAAGCGAGCAGCAGCTGTTCGTCGGAGACCCGGCGCATGAAAGTGGCGTGCCAGGTGTCGCCGGCGCCGTGCGAGACGACGCTCGACAGCTTGATGTGGTGCATGGCGAAGACCATGGCGGCCGCCGAGCAGCTCTGGCCGATCAGCGAACAGGCTTCGGCGATCTCGGAGACCGAGGCATCCTCGCCGCCGAGGTTTTTGGGGATCTGGATGGAGAGCAGCCGTTCGGCGATCATCGCATCGACCGCTTCCCGGGGGAAACGACCTTTGGCGTCCACGTCGTCGGCATGCACTGCGGCCACGGCGGCGACGCGCTGGGCGCGTTCCGCAAGGCTCGTACCGACGGTCATGGTCATTCGGCCGCCTCCGCATTGCCGGTCAGACCTTCGACCGCCCGCGTGATCGCGGCGATGCTCTGGAAGGACTTGCGGTTCAAGAGATTGTCGGGAAACTCGACGTCGAAGGCTTCCTCGATGCCGAGCATCACCTGTACGGAGGCGAAGGACGACAGGCCCGCCGCATAGAGATCGGCATCGTCGGCCAGCGTCTCGACCGGCACCGGGAGACCGCCGTGTTTGCCCAGAATGTCACGGATCTTCTGCTTCATGTTGTTCTCCATCGCTTTGTTTGTCGTTCACGGCCGGACAGCGGGCCGTCGTCGTATTCTTCCGCAAAAACATAACCGACGGTTGATAAGATCGGCTGAAGGGACATGGATAAGATTCGGTGAAGCGCTTCGGCCACCTGATCGGGCGTGGGACGCTGTTTTGCGCGACCCGCTAAAGAAAGTCTGACCGACGTTTGTTTTTCAATGGGTTGCGCGGGATTGCAGCTGTCCCATGCTGATACGCGCCCACCAAATTGAGGCTTTGTTAACCATATCCTGAGAATGTGCGACCTAGCCATCGCGTGACCATTGCGCCGTGGCAGAGCATCATTTCAGCAGGCTGGTTGCCAGAGGCGGCCGTTCAGGCGTTCCATGGACATAGATATTTTTCAGTTGCCGGGAATTGTACTGAAGAGAATCCACTATGTGATTCTCTGCGCGCTTGCCTGTGCCGTGCTCGCGCTCGGCTTCGTGATGACGCAGAAGCCGTTCTATCGCTCCACGGCGGAAGTTTTTGTCGATATCCAGCGCGGCCCCGTCGTCGGTACGGATACCGGCGGCACGATGAACATGCAGCAGCTGATCGGCAGCCAGCTTTTCCTGTTCCAGTCGCGTGAAGTGCTGCGCGACGTCGTCAAGCGTCTCGACCTCGAGAAGGACCCGTATCTCACGGGTGGGGGCGGTGGCCTCGTCTCGAAAATCCTCGGGCGCAAGCCGCCGGCGGGGGACGCGACCGACGGCGCCGTCGATGCCATCCTCGAAAACCTGCTGGTCGCCCGCAACGGCGACACCTTCGTTTTCACCATCCAGATGAAGCACCGCGATAGCGAAATGGCCGCGAAGATCGCCAATGCCATCGCCGAAAGCTACCTGCGCATCGCCGACACGTCGCGCCTCGACGTCAATCTGCGTACCTCCAGGACCATCGAGGAGCAGACGGAAGAGCTGCGCAAGCGCGTGCTCGATGCCCGTGCCATGGTGGAGAATTTTCGGGCCGAGAACGGCCTGTTGACGACCGGTGAGCAGGGGCTCATCGCCGACCAGCAGCTTGCCGCGCTCAATCAGCAGTTGATCGCCGCCCGCCAGCAGGTCGAGCAGCAGAAGACGGCCTATGACCAGGCGCAACAGCTCAACATGTCCAACGTCGAATCGGGCGCCATTCCGGAAGCCCTGCAATCCACCGCACTGACGGGGCTGCGCAGCCGCTATTCGCAGATGCTCGACCGTCAGGCGGAGCTTTCGGCCAATCTCGGCAATGGCCATCCGCAGATGAAGGCGGTGCGCTCGCAGATCGCCAGTATCCGTGGCGCGATCGAAAAAGAGCTCGTGCGCATTCGCCAGCTCTCGGCCAACACCTATCAGCGGGCGCAGACGAACCTCGCCTCGGTGCAGAAGCGCTTCGATGAACAGGCCACGGCGACGGGCGACAATGGCAACGTGCGTTACCGCCTGGCGCAGCTCATCAGCGAGGCGGACGCGATCGACACCGTCTACAAGTCGTTCCTGACGCGCGCCGAGGAACTCGGCCGCCAGCAGGGTCTCGGCAACGGCAATTCGCGCATCATCTCGGCTGCCACGCCGTCCGGCAAAGCCATCCAGGCGCCGAAACTGCTGGTGCTCATCGCCGCCATTCTCTTCGGCACGGCCGCCGGTGCGGCGCTCGCCGTGGTGCGCGAACTGTTCGGCGGCACCGTGCGTTCGGAAAAGGACCTCGTCACGAAGACCGGCGCGCCCGTCATCGCCGTCATCGAAAACGAGAATGCCGGCCGCAGCGAAACCCGCTGGAGCGACAAGTTCGCCCGCGTGGTGCCGTTCGGCCGCGATGCGGCACGGCATGACGCGACACCGCGCGTCTCCGGCCTCACACGCGCGGCACATCTGCTCGACGCGCAGTTCGAGCCGGGGGTTCCGGTCACCATCGCCGTGCTCTCCGCCGGCAGCGCCGGCTACGGCAATGCCGCACTCGGCATTGCCCGCGAATTGCAGATGCTCGGCCAGGACGTGCTGTTTTCCGACGGCGAGCTTCGCCGCGTGGCGCAGAGCCCGCTGCGCGCAACCGGCTCGGTGAAGATCCGCACCGATTTCGCACGGCCCTCCGGCGAGCGGCATTCGCGCGGCCACGCCCAGACGCTGGAAGACATGCTGCATTTCCGCCGCCTCGGCTCCGGCGGGCTGCGCAAGGTCGCGGCCCTCTCGTCGGCCCGCGTCAGCACGTCCTTCCGCGACGAAGCGGCCGATTTTACGATCATCGACTGCTGCGGCACGCCGGCCGAAGCGATCCTTCCCGCCGTGCTGCGCCATGTCGACGGCATCCTGGTCGTCTCCGCCATCGGCACGACCGGCAGCGAGGCGCTCTCGGCGCTGGTCTCCGAAATCGCGCCATGGCGCGACAAGCTGGTCGGCAACATCCTTATCGGCGACCGGGCCGCCTGAGGAGATCGAGATGGCGGCGCGGCAAGCCTATGCAGGACATCCCGGCTCCGGCGGCTTCGTCCGTCATGCCGTGCCGGCGCCTGACAAGGCGGATGGCGGTTTGCCGCTTGCCATGCGGCTCTACCGGTTTCTCGCGATCATCACCGTGCTGGGCGCGCTGGTGTTCAACCCGTTCCTCGCCTTCGTCAACACGCGCATCATGGGCATGGCCGACAGCCATGTGATGCTGGCCGAACTGGCGATCGTCGGATGCGCCTTCATCGCCGCGATGACGCGAAAATCCGGCCTCTACATCTTCCTCGCCGTGTTCTTCACCTACATGGTCTTCCTGTTCATGCTGCGCGGCGGCGCGGTGAACCCGAAGCCGATCCGCGACATCCTCATCCCGCTGGTCTTCTATTTCATGGGCCGGCGCATCGCCGACCTGAAACTCTGCGACCGGCTGGTGGTGGCAAGCGCCGTCATCGTCGTCGTCTTCGGTCTGTTCGAATATCTCTTCCTCGAAACCTTCCTCGAATATTTCAACGTGATCGGCTACTACCTCGCGCGTGGTTCCGTGACGCTCGACCAGACCTTCGGACAGACCAAGGGCCTGTTCATCTCCGGCCAACGCCCGGAAGCACGCACCATCCTGCCCTTCCTCGGCCAGCACCGCGTCTCCTCGGTGTTCCTGGAGCCGGTCTCCATGGGCAATTTCGCGGTGATCATCTATTCCTGGGCGCTGTTTCGCGGGCAGGCCTTCAAGGGGCGTTGGCTCACCTTCCTGCTTGCCTTCACCGTGGTGGCGCTGGCGGATGCGCGTTTCGGCCTCTACACCTGCGTGCTCATCACGCTGCTCTACCCGTTCTATCAGCTCCTGCCGCGCATCTTCTGGAGCGTGCTGCCCTTCCTGCTGCTGGCGGTGCTGGCGGTCTATGGCGTGACTTCGGTGGAGGGTGGCGGGCCGAACGATCTTGCCGGGCGTTTCGCGGTGACGGCGCATATCCTGACGCAGCTGACGATCGGAGTCGTGCTCGGTATCGAAACGACCAGCCAGTTCGTCTCGGATTCAGGCCTTGCCTATTCGTTGGTGGCGTTCGGCCTCTTTGGCTTCATCATGCTCTGGAGCCTGTTCGTGCATGCACCGGTCGTCCATGCGAAGGCGTGGAAATTCCACTCGATGGTCATCGTCTACATGCTGCTTCTGATGCTGATCAGCGACTCGTTCTATTCGATCAAGACGGCCGCGTTGATGTGGTTCATCCTCGGCAGTTCCAATGCCTTCGACCACGGCAAGGAACTGGCGACGCTTTTAGCGGCGAAGCGCAAGGCAGCTGCCGGGCCGGGCCGGCAGGTTGCCGCCTGAAACGAGGGCTGCGAGCTGCGGCCGGTCGCCCTCGGCGGTCGGCTGGATGTTGAGCGGCTCCGTCGCCGGCCACCAGTCGCCGGCCGCCCAGTAGGTCCAGCCGGTCCAGACATCCGCTTCCTTACCGATCAGCGCCGTCATGCGGGTTAGCCCGTCCAGGCAGGCCGGATTGGCCGATGCACCGAACTCGCCGAGAAAGCCGCGCTTGCCGTTGCGCTTCAGCCAATCGGTGAAATGCTGGAGAGCGCCGACCGCGTCATCCGCCCGTTCGCAGGTGTCGGTCGTGCCGGAAAAATCCTTGTCGAGATATTGATGGACCTCATAAGCATTGTTGTCGGCCGGATCCTCGATACCGAGCATGACGGTGCCGTTTGCGCCGCCCGGCCGGTCGTCCTCCCAGCTGTGCGCACCCGTCCAGATCGTGCCGGGGATCAGGATGAGGTTTTTGGCACCCGTTTCGCGAATTCCGGCGATGGCTGCATTGGCGGAGGCGAGCCATTGATCGGCCGGCACGTCGTGCGGTTCGTTCATCAGGCCGAACTGCACGCCGTCGTCATCCTTGTAGTCCTCCGCAAGACGCTTCCAGAAATCGGCAAAGGCGCTGTTGGGCACCTCGGTCGAGCCGATCTGCTTGTCGCCGTAATAGGCGTAGTTGTGCGGGTCGAGGATGACGGTCATGCCGGCACCGCGCAGCGCCTTGACCGTTTCGGCAAGCCGCTTGCGTTCCGCCTTGTCGAAGCCGCGGCCGAGCCGCGGTTGCAGCCGCTCCCACTTGAAGGGCAGCCGTACGGCATTGAAGCCCTTGCCGGCGAAATAGGCGATCGTCTTTTCCGAAGGGTAGGCATAGTCCTTGTTGTAGGTGCCACGCCCTTCGCCGAATTCGGCGCCGGCGAGATTGATGCCGCGCAGGCATCCAGCGCTCGCCTGGAGGGGAACCGAAAAGGCCACCATGGCTGCCACCAGTCGAAAGAGTGTACCGCTCCGGGATGAGGATCGCATGCCTGTCTCCGTTCGGCTCAGGCGCCGGTCCGCTCCGTGAGCAAGCCACGTGGTTCCTCGCGCCGGCCGTCGCCAAGGGCGGCACGATAGACGTCGACATAGCGATCCGCCACCCGGTCCCACGAATAGGCCGCAGCCGCCTCGATTGCGGCGCGGCGATAGCCGGCCGGGTCGCGCGAAAGCATCGTATAGGCGTCGCCAAGACCTTCGGCGGCAAGCCGTGCGTCGGCAAAATCGCAAAGCCGGATTTCCGGATGGCTGGCCGCAAGATCCGTATAGGCGACGTTCGGATGCAGCACCGGCACCAGCCCCGCCGTCATCGCCTCGATGGCGACAAGTCCAAAACCTTCATATTCCGAGGCCGAGGCGAACAGTGAGGTATCGCCGATCAGGTGGCGCACGGCGCCGTTCGACAGGCCGACATGCACATCGACATTCTTCTCGAGCCCGCGGGCGCGCACCATGGCGGCAAGGTCGTCTCCGGAATGATCACCCGGCACGCCGGCGATCTCCAGATGCCATTCGCGATTACCAGCCACCAGCGGCACCATGGCGTCCATCAGCCGGTCGAGGCGCTTGTTGACGGAGAAGCGACCGATCGTGATCAGCCGGCGGCGCGGTTCGCGCGCGCCGGCATCGGCGAATTTCTGCGTGTCGGCACCGTTGTCGATGCGGGTGACGCGGCGCCCGGCGATGCGCTGGAACGTGCGGGTATCCTGCGCGCTGCACCCGATGATCCGGCGATAGGCGAAGGAGGAAAAACGCGTCGTCGTGTTGAACCACAGCGTCTTGAGGCCGGAAAATTTCGCCGTGTGGAAGAAGCCGCCATGGGTGGTGGCGACGAGCGGCTTGCGATGCAGGAGCCAGCCCCAGGCGAGCGCATCGTAGAAGAAGTCGATCGCGTGAACATGCACGAGGTCGGCGTCAGCGAGATGGCGGAAGACTTTTGGCGCGATCGGGTAGCGCGTGCTGCCGGAGAAGGGAATGCGCACCACCTCGACGCCGTCGATCATCTCGCGGGCGGGCAGGGTCTTGTCCGGGGCGGAAAACAGCCGGTCGAGCGTGACGACCCGCACGCGAAAGCCGCGCGACAAAAGCTGGCGGGAAAGCTGTGCGACGACATCCTCCAGCCCGCCGCGGTTCGGGATGTACTGGCGCACCACCTGCACGGCGAGCGGGGCCGAGGCATTGGCGGAGGAGGTGATGGTTGCTGGGCTCATTCCGGTCATCCGTCGCAAAGGGCTGAAACGCTGCACCCGCACATGGTTCGGGCGATGCCGGGCGGCGTCATCCGCCCTTTCGCGCCGATCAAGGCGCGGGCAACCTTAAGGTGACGTTAAGGCAGGCTTTGGGCGGCGCTTCTTTGGCGAACAGGATTAAGAGATTGCAAGCGCCGGTTCTCCCGGCTAGAGGCGTGAACGTCGCCAGCTCCGGCGTTCGGGCGCGCTACGCCCTTCGAAAACAGGTTCCGATCCCATGACTGCCTCGCCAGTGTCTGCCCCGCTCTCCTCCGGCCAGCGTCATCCGCTCCGGGTGTTGCTGTCGCTTGTCAGCGAGGAAAAGGGCCGCGTGGCGCGGGCGGTCGCCTCGTCGGTCATCAACAAGATCTTCGACGTCATGCCGGAAATCCTGATCGGCACCGCGCTCGACGTGGTGGTGCGCGGCAAGGATTCCTTCGTGGCACAGATCGGCATCACCGATCCGGTGCAGCAACTCACCCTGCTCGGTATCGCGACCTTCTTCATCTGGTTCGGCGAATCGCTCTTCGAATATTTTTACCAGATTCTTTGGCGCGGCCTGGCGCAGGACGTGCAACACCGCCTGCGCATCCTCTGTTATGACCACGCCCAGCACCTGCCGACCAGTTTTTACGAAGAAAACCGCTCCGGCGATCTCGTCGCGGTGCTGAACGACGACATCAACCAGCTCGAACGGTTCCTCGATCGCGGCGCCAACGAGCTGATCCAGACCTTTGCCGCCGTCATTCTCGTCGGCGCGGTCTTCTTCATCGTCAGTCCGCTGATCGCGGTCATCGCCTTTACGCCGGTGCCGGCGATCATTGCCGGGGCCTTCTGGTTCCAGCGCCGCGCACAGGCGCGCTACGACGCGGTGCGCGCACGCGCCGGCGGCCTCGGCGCACGGCTCACCACCAACCTGCAGGGCCTCCAGACCATCCGAGCCTTTGGCGCGGAAGTGCGCGAGACAGCAGCGCTGACGAAGGAAAGCCTCGGTTATGTCGAGGCGAACCGTGCGGCGATCCGCGTCTCGTCGGCCTTCATCCCGATCATCCGCATGGCGATCCTGTCCGGCTTCCTGGCCACCTTCCTGATCGGCGGCTGGCTGACGCTGACGGGGCAGATGCAGGTCGGCGCCTATGGCCTGCTCGTCTTCCTGACCCAGCGCCTGCTCTGGCCGATGACGGGGCTTGCGGAAATCGCCGACCTCTACGAACGCGCCATGGCCTCGACGCGCCGCATCCTGCGCCTGCTCGACGAGCCGCGCGGCGAACCGCATGGCGAGCACGATGCAAAGGTCTCTGGCCGCTTCGAGATCGACCACGTAAGTTTCCGCTATACGACCGGTCCCGGCGGCGTGACCGATATCAACCTCGCCATCCGGGCGGGCGAGACGGTGGCACTGGTCGGCCCGACGGGCAGCGGCAAGTCGACGCTGATCAAGCTGCTTGGCCTGTTCATCCGCCCGCAGAAGGGCCGCATTACTCTTGATGGCGTGCCGCTTGCCGACTGGTCGGGCGAGCGCCTGCGCAAGAGCATGGCGTGGGTTCCGCAGGAAGTGACGCTGTTTGCCGGCTCGATCGCCGACAATATCGCCTATGGCAAGCCGGCCGCGAGCCGCGAGGAGGTCGAGGCGGCCGCGCGAATGGCGGAAGCCGATGGCTTCATCCGCGACCTGCCGGACGGCTACGAAAGCCAGATCGGCGAATACGGCCAGAAACTTTCCGGTGGCCAGCGCCAGCGCATCGCGCTCGCCCGCGCGCTGCTGATCGATCCGGCCATCCTCATCCTCGACGAGGCGACAAGCGCCGTCGACAACGAGACGGAAGCGGCAATCCAGCGCTCGCTCGCCAAGATGAAGGGCAAGCGCACCGTGATCCTCGTCGCACATCGGCTGAGCACCGTGGTTCATGCGGACGCCATTCACGTGATGGACGCGGGCCGCATCATCCAGTCCGGCTCGCATGACAGGCTCGTGGAGTGCCCCGGCCTCTACCGCAACCTGTGGAACATCCAAACGGGGCACGCGGAGGCGGCCTGAGCCACCGTTGTCAAACTCGGCCCCGGTTTACCCGGCTGTCTTCATGCCACGCTACTGGATGAGGATCGCCCGGAAATCGTTGACATTGGTGCCGGTCGGGCCGGGCACGAAAAGGTCGCCGAGCGCGTCGAAGGCGGTCCAGCTGTCGTTGCGGGAGAGAAATTCGGCGGCATCCTTGCCCTGGTCCGCGAGGCGCGCGACGGTGCCCCCATCGGCGAAGGCGCCGGCATTGTCCTCCGAGCCGTCGATGCCGTCCGTATCGGCGGCGAGCGCGGAAAGGCCGTCGAGACCATCCGTGGTGCAGGCGAAAGACAACAGAAATTCGCCGTTGCGGCCGCCTTTGCCCTTACCCTTGATCGTCACGGTCGTCTCTCCCCCCGAGAGGATGACAACCGGCTTCCGGAAAGGCCGATCGCGACGCACCACCTCGGCGGCGATCGCCGCGTGGACGCGACCGACTTCCGCCGCCTCGCCCTCGATCGCATCGGAAAGGATGACGGCTTCGACGCCGGCCTTCCGCGCGGCTTCGGCAGCCGCCTCCAGCGAAACGGCGGCGGAGGCGACGAGCCTGACCTCGTTGCGGGCAAAACAGGCATCGGACGGCAGCGGCGGCTCGTCCTTGCCGTCGCGGATATGGCGCATCACGGCCTCGGGCAGGTCGAGGCGGTAGCGCTCGATGAGACGAAGCGCATCGGCGCGCGTCGTGGCGTCGGCAATGGTCGGGCCGGAGGCGACGAGGGCGGGGTTGTCGCCCGGAATGTCGGAGACGACGAGGGACACCACGCGGGCGGGATGGGCAAGGGCTGCAAGCCGTCCACCCTTGATGCGCGAGACCTGCTTGCGCACGGCGTTCATGGCACTGATCGGCGCACCGGAGGCGAGCAACGCCTTGTTGACGGCGATTTCATCGGCCAGCGTCAAATCACCGGCCGGTGCGGGCAAAAGCGCGGAACCGCCACCGCAGACGAGTGCGACGACCAGATCGTCTGCCGTCAGGCCCCGCACGGCGGCCATCAACCGGCCGGAAGCGAGTAGCCCGCTGTCATCCGGCACCGGATGGGCGGCTTCAAGAACGTCGATGCGCTCGCAGGCCACGGCATATCCATAGCGCGTAACGATGACGCCGGTGAGCGGCGCATCCCACAGGCGCTCGAAGGCGCGCGCCATCTGCGCGGCACCCTTGCCGGCACCGATCACCACCGTGCGGCCCTTCGGCTTTTCCGGCAGGTTGGCGGCCAGCACCTTTTCCGGGTCGGCGGCAGCGACCGCAACGGAAAAGAGGGTTTCGAGAAAGGCGCGCGGATCGGCGATTGGGGGCATGCGGTTCCTCCGGGTCATGCGGGTGGTCGTATTAAACACAGCCCCTCATCCGCAAGCCAGTGCCATCCTCCAAAGCGGAAGTTGGCACGGCGGGATGAGAGGCTGTCTTCCTCCTCCAGGAAAGGGTGACCGGGCGGGGCTCCCCTCCCCGCCCGGTCAGGCCGTCGTCATGCGACGGCGTGGTTCGCCATGCGCTCCAGCGCCGTGACGAGACCTGAGTGATCGAGGCCCGCATCGCCGTGGGCGGCGCACTGGTTGAAAAGTTCCTGCGTCGAGGCAGTGTTGGGCAGCGAAACGCCCAGTGCCTTGGCGCCCTGGAGGGCCAGGTTGAGGTCCTTCTGGTGCAGCGAGATGCGGAAGCCAGGATCGAATGTACGCTTGACCATGCGGTCACCATGAACTTCGAGGATGCGCGAGGAGGCAAATCCGCCCATCAGTGCTGCGCGAACGCGGGCCGGATCGGCGCCGGCCTTCGAGGCGAAGACGAGAGCTTCGGCAACCGCTTCGATGGTGAGGGCCACGATGATCTGGTTGGCGACCTTGGTCACCTGACCGTCACCGCAATCACCGACGAGCGTGATGTTCTTGCCCATCAGCTCGAAGAGCGGCAGGGCACGGTCAAAGCTCTCCTGCGAACCGCCGGCCATGATGGAGAGCGAGGCGTTCTTTGCGCCGACTTCGCCGCCCGAGACCGGGCCATCGACATATTCGGCGCCGGTCGCACGGACCTTCTTGGCGAATTCCTTGGTCTCAATCGGCGAGATCGAGCTCATGTCGATGACAAGCTTGCCGGCCGAAAGGCCATAGGCGACGCCGTTCTCGCCGAACAGCACGTCCTGCACTTCCGGGGTGTCGGGCAGCATGAGGATGATCGTGTCGACGGTCTCGGCCAGCGCCTTCGGGCTGTCGACGATCTGCAGGCCGTTATCGACCAGGTCCTTGTGCGGCGGGATGAAGAACTTCGAGGTGACGACCGTGTGGCCGGCGTTCTGCAGATGGCGCGCCATGGGGGTGCCCATGATGCCGAGGCCGATGAAACCGATATTTGCCATGAACTAAACTCCCAATCTTGAAACTATTTGCTTGTTTTGCGCAATTCCGGACGCAAAACCGCTGGAATTGCTGTGCTCAGCGGCCGACTTCGGCCAGCCAGCCGAGGCCTTCCTGCGTGGTGGCGCGCGGCTTGTATTCGCAGCCGATCCAGCCGTCGTAGCCGAGCGCATCGAGCGTCTTGAACACGAAGGGATAGGCGATCTCACCGGTGCCCGGTTCGTTGCGGCCCGGATTGTCGGCCAGCTGCACGTGGGTGATCCTGGCCTGGTGCTTCTTGAACGTGCCGATCAGTTCGCCCTCGGTGCGCTGCTGGTGGTAGAGGTCGTACTGGATGAACAGGTTGTCGCTGCCGACTTCCGCGATGATCGAGGCCGCCTGGTCCGGCGTGTTCAGGTAGAAACCCGGAATGTCGAAGCGGTTGATCGGCTCGATCAATAGCTTGATGCCGTGTTTGCCGAGCTCGGTCGCCGCAAGCTTCAGGTTGGCGACGAAGGTCGAGCGCAGCACGCTGTCCGGCACGCCGGCAGGCGCAATGCCCGACAGGCAGTTGACCTGCTTGCAGCCGAGCGCCGTCGCATAGTCGATGGCCTTGGCCACGCCCTGGCGGAACTCGTCGACACGGTCCGGCAGGACCGCGATGCCGCGTTCGCCGCCGGCCCAGTTGCCGGCCGGCAGGTTGTGCAGCACCTGGGTCAGGCCGTTTTTGTCCAGTTCGGCACGGATTGCATCCTTGTCGAAATCATAGGGGAAGAGATACTCGACCCCTTCGAAGCCGGCCTTGGCGGCCAGCGCGAAGCGCTCCATGAAGGGCGCCTCGTTGAAGAGCATGGTCAGGTTGGCCGCAAATTTCGGCATATTATCTCTCCTCAATCCAGCAGAGCGAACGTGGCGGTCGGGGCGTCTTCGCCGCGTTCGGCAAGCTCCTCGAACTCGACGACGGCATTGATATCGGCGCCCATGGCGATGTTGGTGACGCGCTCGAGGATGAACTCGATGACGACAGGAACCTGGTGTTCCTTCATCAGCGCCTGCGCCGTGGCGAAGGCTTCCTGGAACTCGTTGGCACTGCGCACCCGGATGGCCTTGCAGCCGAGACCTTCCGCAACCGCGACGTGGTCGACACCGTAGCCGGCTTCCGAATCCGCCGTGGCATTGATGTTGTCGAAGGCGAGCGAGACTTCGAAGTCCATGTTGAAGCCGCGCTGGGCCTGGCGGATGAGGCCGAGATACGAGTTGTTCACGACGACATGCAGGTAGGGCAGCTTGTGCTGGGCGCCGACGGCCAGTTCCTCGATCATGAACTGGAAGTCGTAGTCACCCGACAGAGCGACGATCGGACGATCCGGGTCGGCGGCACGAACACCGAGCGCTGCCGGCAGCGTCCAGCCGAGCGGACCGGCCTGGCCGCAATTGATCCAGTTGCGCGGCTTGTAGACATGCAGGAACTGCGCGCCGGCGATCTGGGACAGACCGATGGTCGAAACGTAGCAGGTGTCGCGATCGAAGGCCTTGTTCATCTCTTCGTAGACGCGCTGGGGCTTCAGCGGCACCTGGTCGAAATGGGTCTTGCGCAGCATGGTGCGCTTGCGCTCGCGGCATTCCTCGGCCCAGCCGGACCAGTCGCGCAGCTTGCCGGCAACCTTCCACTCCGTCGCAACGTCGAGGAAGACTTTGAGTGCTGCGCCCGCATCCGAGACGATGCCGAAATCAGGCGTGAAGACGCGGCCGATCTGGGTCGGTTCGATGTCGACGTGAACGAAGGTGCGGCCTTCCGTGTAGGTCGAGACATTGCCGGTGTGGCGGTTGGCCCAGCGGTTGCCGACGCCGAGAACGAAGTCGGAGGCGAGCATCGTCGCATTGCCGTAGCGATGCGAGGTCTGCAGGCCGCACATGCCGGCCATCAGCGGATGGTCGTCGGGGATCGTGCCCCAGCCCATCAGCGTCGGGATGACCGGAACGCCGGTGATTTCAGCGAATTCGACGAGCAGGTCCGAGGCATCCGCATTGATGATGCCGCCACCGGCAACGATCAGCGGGCGTTCGGCCGCGTTCAGCATGGCGAGCGCCTTTTCGGCCTGGACCCGCGTCGCGGCCGGCTTGTAGGGCTCGAGCGGCTCATAGGCATCGATATCGAATTCGATTTCGGCGAGCTGGACGTCGATCGGCAGGTCGACCAGGACCGGGCCGGGACGGCCCGAACGCATGGTGTGGAACGCCTTCTGGAAGACGTAGGGAACCAGGCCCGGCTCCATGACGGTGACCGCCCATTTGGTGACGGGGGCTGCGATCTTCGCAATATCGACCGCCTGGAAATCCTCCTTGTCGAGGCGGGCGCGCGGCGCCTGGCCCGTGATGCAGAGGATCGGGATCGAATCGGCCTGCGCCGAGTAAAGGCCGGTGATCATGTCGGTGCCGGCCGGACCGGACGTTCCGATGCACAGGCCGATATTGCCGGCACGGGCTCGGGTGTAGCCTTCCGCCATATGGCTTGCGCCTTCGACGTGACGGGCGAGAACATGGCGGACCGTGCCGCGCGCCCTCAGCGCCGAATAGAAGGGATTGATCGCTGCACCCGGAACACCGAAGGCACAATCGATGCCTTCCTTTTCCAGAACCAGTACCGCAGCATCGACAGCACGCATTTTAGCCATGGGATTTCCTCCGTCTCTTGGGATGGAAGGTAGCGCATTTATGATCCGGCGCAATCACAAAATGGAAATCAATCCCATCAGATGGAAATAAACATTTTCAACAAAACTGGAACAATCGACGCGGGCCGGCTATGTCATGACTGCGGCGGACAGGAGAAATGACATGGCAGACCATCAGGAAAAGACGCGGGGCAGGCCGGGGCGCAAACCGGCGGAAAACGCGGTGGCCTCCTCCGTGCAGGTGCTGGATCGCAGCCTCAAGCTCTTGGAGCTGGTGGCACAGGCGGATGGCGCTGCCCTGACGGATCTTGCCGACCAGTCCGGCATGGCGCCCTCCACGGTGCACCGGCTGCTGACCTCGCTTGCCCAGCACGGCATGGTCACCCATGACGGCGAGACGGGCGCCTGGACGATCGGCGTCAAGGCCTTCGAGATCGGCACCGCCTATCTGCGCTTCCGCAAGCTTGGCACGATCAGTCGGCCGTTCCTCAAGCAGTTGATGGAAGGCTGCGGCGAGACCGCCAATATCGCCATCGAGGACGACGGCGACGTGGTGTTCATCTCGCAGGTGGAGAGCCATGCGCCGATGCGCGCCTTCTTCCGCCCCGGCCGGCGCGGGCCGATCCATGCCTCGGGCATCGGCAAGGCCATCCTCTCGACCTGGCCGGACGCCCGCATCGAGGCGCTGCTGGCCGGCCGCACCCTGCAGCATTTCACCGACAAGACGCGCGATTCCGTGCCGACGCTGCTCGAGGATATTGCAAGGATCCGCATCCGCGGCTGGTCGATCGACGACGAGGAGCATACGCTCGGCATGCGTTGTGTCGCAGCCCCGATCTTCGACGAATATGGTGAGGCGGTCGCCGGCATTTCCGTGTCGGGGCCGGCGGTGCGGCTGCCCGACAGCAAGGTCGATGCCTTCGGCCCGGTTGTTTGCGCGGCGGCGGAAGGGCTGACCAAGGCGATGGGCGGGCGGGCGAAGCGCACTTGACTTTAAAGCCTCATCGGCCAGTCTACGCGGCGTAGTCACGAAAGGATTTGCCGATGATAGCCAAAGCCCGTTTTGCCATCGCCGCCTTCGCACTTCTTGCAGCAAGTCCCGCTGTTGCAAAGATTCCGCTCGTCAACGCCACCTGTCCCGGCAACATCGAAGTTCATGCCGACGAGGGCGGGCCGATCTATTTCAATGGTACGGAAGCCAAGCTGCACGTCTTCAACGACAACTATTACGAGGCCAAGGGCCACGGGGTGACGATTTCGCTCTCGATCAACCCGGATGGTTCGCCCGCCGTTTCCTATACCGGACACGGCGGCGCGAATGGTGTCTGCACCCTCAAATAGTCAGGCGTTTTCGAGCGGGCGGCTTGCCGCAGCCGCACGCTTGGCCGCCTTGCCCTTCATGGGCTTGCCGGCGACATAGACTTCCGCCACGCAGCGGTCATCACCCATGGTCTGAAGGATGAAGAGTTCTTCGGCGAGCGAAGTGGCCGTCTGCATGCGGTATTCCATCGCCGACTTGCCGCTGGAGTCGAGCACGACGATATCCGCATCCGCGCCCGCATGCAGCGAGCCGATATGGTTGTCGAGGCCGAGCGCGCGGGCATTGCCGAGCGTCATGCGGTAGAAGGAGGCGAACGGCGTCAGCCGCTGGCCTTGCAGGTGCAGCACCTTGTAGGCCTCGTCCATCGTTTCCAGCATGGAAAAACTCGTGCCGCCGCCGACATCGGTCGCAACCGACCAGCGGGCGCCAAGCTTGTCGAACCGGTCGCGATCGAACAGGCCCGAGCCGAGGAAGAGGTTCGAGGTCGGGCAGAAGACGCCGACGGCACCGCTCTCGGCGAGAACCGAAATTTCGCGGTCGCTCAGATAGATGCAATGGCCGAGCAGCATGCGGTCGTTCAACAGGCAGTAACGGGCATAGATGTCCGTATAGTCCTTCGCCGCCGGATAGAGCGAGGTCGCGAAGGCGATCTCGTCGCGGTTTTCCGAAAGATGGGTCTGGACGTAGCATTCCGGATGTTCGGCAACGAGCGCCTGGCTCATCTCCAACTGCTCCGGCGTCGAGGTGATGGCAAAACGCGGGCTGATCGCATAATGCGCGCGGCCACGGCCGTGCCACTTTTCGATCAGGCGCTTCGTCTCGTCATAGCCATGCTGCGGCGTATCGCGCAGCGCGTCCGGCGCATTGCGGTCCATCATCACCTTGCCGCCGATCATGCGCATGCCGCGCGCTTCGGCCGCCGAGAAATAGGCCTCGACGCTTTCCGGATGCACCGAGCAATAGGCGACGGCGGTCGTCGTGCCGTTGGACAAAAGCTCGTCCATGAAGCGATCCGCCACGGCCGCCGCATGGGCGGGGCGCGAAAACTTCTGTTCTTCGACGAAGATATAGGTGTTCAGCCATTCGAGCAGCTGGGCGCCATAGGAGGCGATCGCCTGGGTCTGCGGGAAATGCAGATGCGTGTCGATCAGGCCGGGCAGGATGAGGTTCGGACGGTGGTCCGCAATCTCGACTTCGGCACCGGCACGCTTGCTGACATCCGCGTAGTCGCCGGCCTCGACGACCTTGCCGCCCCGCACGAACACCGCGCCGTCCTCGAAGTAGCGATAGGATGCGGTGTCGTCGATGCCCTGCGGCTCATTGACGAAGGTCAGTACACGGCCACGGATCAGCAGTTCGCTCATTGGGTTTTCTCCCCGCTCACAGCGCTTTCGTACCAGGCGACGAAGAGCTTGCGCTCCTCGTCCGAAACCTGGGTGACATTGGCCGGCGGCATGGCGTGCGACCGGCCGGCCTGCAGATAGATTTCGCGCGCATGGTTGGCGATGTCGCCATCCGTCTCCAGCACGACACCCTTCGGCGGCACGACCATGCCTTCCCAGCCGGGTTCCTTGGCGTGGCACATGGCACAGCGGCCAAGCACCGTGTCACGCACCTTCGGGAAGGCTTCCGCCGTGATGAACGGCTGCTGGACAGCCGAGACCTTGGCATCGGCCGTCTCGCCCGTCAGAACCTTCGGCACCGTGGAGAGCCACATGATGAGCACGAAGAGCAGCGCCGTTGCCAGCCAGGTCCAGGTCGGATTGCCGGCATTGGCGGATGTGGTGTTGAAATAGTGGCGGATCGTGACGCCCATCAGGAAGACCAGCGAGGCGATGATCCAGTTGAATTCCGTGCCGAAGGCCAGCGGATAGTGATTCGACAGCATCAGGAACAGCACGGGCAGCGTCAGGTAGTTGTTGTGCGTGGAGCGCTGCTTGGCGATCTTGCCGTATTTGGGATCGGGCGTGCGGCCGGCGATGAGGTCGGCAACGACGACGCGCTGGTTCGGCATGATGATGAAGAACACGTTCGCCGACATGATCGTCGCCGTGAAGGCACCGAGATGCAGGAAGGCGGCGCGGCCCGTGAAGAGCTGCGTGTAACCCCAGGCCACCGCGACCAGGATGAAATACAGCGCCACCATCAGCCGCGTGTTGTCATTGCCGAAGGGCGACTTGCAGATCAGGTCATAGATGATCCAGCCGAAGCCCAGCGACGCGAGCGAGATGGCGATTGCCACCGGCTTCGAGACGTCGAGCACGTTCGGGTCGATCAGGTATAGATCGGCCCCGGCATAATAGACCAGACAGAGCATGCCGAAACCGGAGAGCCAGGTGGCGTAGCTTTCCCACTTGAACCAGACGAGGTGCTCGGGCATCGCGGCCGGCGCGACCAGGTATTTCTGGATGTGGTAGAAACCACCGCCGTGGACCTGCCACTCCTCGCCATGCGCGCCCGGCGGCAGGTCGGGATGTTTCTTCAGGCCCAGGTCGAGCGCGACGAAATAAAAGGACGAGCCGATCCAGGCGATCGCCGTGATGACGTGCAGCCAGCGGACGGCAAACATGAGCCAGTCCCAGGCAATGGCGTATTCGTACATAGGGGCCTCCACCCATTTTCCATGGGCTTGTTTGCCATCAAGTGATTTTCGCGGAAATCCCGGTGAATCCCCAACACTTTCAAAAAAATCTATAAGATCGCCCCCACTTTGATCTGCACGCCAATGTGGTAGAAGAAACCATGTCCTATCTCGATAATGTGCGTGTCTTCGTTCGCGTGGTCGAACTCGGTACCCTCTCGGCGGCAGGGCGCGACCAGCGCGTCACCCCCGCAGTCGCCAGCAATCGCATCAAGGAACTGGAACGCCATCTCGGTGTGCGGCTGTTCAACCGCACGACGCGAAAACTCTCGCCGACCGAACACGGCCGGGTGTTCTACGATGGTGCTGTGAAGATCATCGAGGCGGTGAACGAGGCGGAAGCGGCGATCGCCGATCTCTCGCGCAACCCGAAGGGCTCGCTCAGGATCACCGCACCGCTCGGCATCGGCCGGCGGCTCATCGCCTCGGGCATCCCGGAATTCCACGATAGATACCCGGATATCGAAGTGCGCGTGCGCCTGTCGGACCACAATGTCGATATTCTTGCGGAAGGCGTCGATGTCGCCTTCAAGCTCGGCGTGCTGGAGGATTCGAACCTGCGCATGCGCGGCATTCTCAATTGTGAACGCGTGCTCTGTGCGTCACCGACCTATCTCGCCCGCCGCGGCACACCGGCGAACGCCGACGCACTGATCGCCGACAAACACGACTGTCTGCTGCTGCGCTATCCCGGCTCGAAGGAATATTACTGGACGCTGGTGACGGCGGACGGCCCGCGCAAGTTCGAGGTCGCCGGCCCCTATGACAGCGACGACGGCGATGTCTTGACCCAATGGGCGCTGGAGGATCGCGGCATCATCAACAAGCCGCTGTTCGAGGTGAAGGCCCATCTGAAAGAAGGCCGCCTGGTGGAAATCCTGAAGGACGCGCCGCCGGCCGCCGTGCAGCTCGCGGCGATCTATCCGCACAAGCGCTTCCAGGATCCGAAACTGCGCCTGATGATCGATTTCATGGCCGAGCGATGTCAGCGGCTGATCGGCAAGCTGCTCGCAGACGAGCCTGCGGCCGAAACGTCTACCGGCTGACCGCCACGGGACGCTCCGCCCTGGCGGCAACCCAGGTCAGCGCCGCCGTCATGATCTCCGCCGCGGCAAGTGTTGCGATGACCGCCGGCCGCTTGTCCTTCACCGCCGTGCCGCCGATCGGGCAGACCAGATTGGAAAACAGGTCTGGCCGGTCGATTTCGCGCGCCAGCCAGTTGCGGAAGGTCGTGCGCTTGGTCTTCGAGCCGATCATGCCGACATAGGCCGCATCCTCCCGCCGCAATGCCTCGGCGGTGATGAGGAAATCGAGTGCGTGGTCGTGGGTGAGGATGACGAAACTGCTGCCGGCCGGTGCATCGCGCACCACGGCCTCCGGCATCGCCGTCAGGCAGGTTTCGATGCGCGGCACCGTGCAGGCGACGAGTTCATCCTCGCGCGTATCCACCAGCACGACGCGCAGCGGCGCAAGCGACAGCGCCATGGCGAGTGCATCGCCGACATGGCCCGCGCCGAAGACATAGACATGCGGCCGCGACGCCATTTCCCGATCGCTGCGCGTGACAAGGTCCCTTGCCAGCGCTGGGTTCAGCGCCGTGAAGGAAAGTCCCACCCGGCCGCCGCAGCACTGGCCGATCTCCGGCCCGAGCGGCACGCTCATCGGTTCGGCGGCAAGGCCGGAACGCAAGGCCCGGCGTGCCTGGTCGATTGCCATATATTCCAGCTGCCCGCCGCCGATCGTCGCGAAGATCGCCCGCTCCGACACCAGCATCCAGGCATCGGTGTCGCGCGGCGTGGAGCCCGCGGCACCCGTCACTTCGACCAGGATCGCCCCCGGTTCGCGGCGCAGAAAGTCCCGGATGTCTTCGCGGACGGCCGGCATCGTCTCACCCCTTCTTCTGGGCTTTCAGCCGCTCGATCGCCATCAGCACGCATTCAGGCGTGGCCGGGGCATCAAGGCGCGGGCAGATCTTATGGTCCGCCACGCTCGCTACCGCATCCGACAGCGCATGCAGCACGGCAAGGCCGAGCGGCAACGGCGGCTCGCCGACCGCCTTGGAGCGATGGATCGTCGGCTCATAGGCCTCCGACCAGTCGGTCAGCGCGACGTTGAAGATCTTCGGGCGATCCGAAGCGAGCGGGATCTTGTAGGTGGAGGGCGCGTGCGTGCGAAGCCGCCCCTTGCCGTCCCACCACAGTTCCTCCGTGGTGAGCCAGCCCATGCCCTGGATGAAGCCGCCCTCGATCTGGCCGATATCGATGATCTTGTTCAGCGAACGGCCGGTATCGTGCAGGATGTCGGTGCGCTCGACGATGTATTCGCCGGTCAGCGTATCGACGGAAACCTCCGAGCAGGCCGCGCCATAGGCGTAGTAATAGAAGGCATGGCCGCGGCCCTTGGACCGGTCCCAGTGGATCTTCGGCGTCTTGTAGAAACCGGCGGCCGAGAGCTGGACGCGGGCCATATAGGCCTTCTTCACGAGGTCGTTGAAGGAGATCTCGACTTCGCCAATGCGCACGCGGTTGGGCAGGAACACCACCTGCTCGCGCGGCACCTGATGGCTTTCGGCGGCAAAATCGATGAGCCGCTCCTTGATCTGGCGCGCGGCATCCTGCGCCGCCATGCCATTGAGGTCGGCGCCGG
Organism: Shinella sp.; assembly: GCF_052438155.1. Taxonomy (NCBI): domain Bacteria; kingdom Pseudomonadati; phylum Pseudomonadota; class Alphaproteobacteria; order Hyphomicrobiales; family Rhizobiaceae; genus Shinella; species Shinella sp. The sequence goes on from NZ_JBQVPI010000010.1 coordinate 202,269, forward strand.
AAGATGCGGCGGTCGGCGAGGTGTTCGGCACCTTGGCCGTCGTCGTAGCGGTGATTTTCACCCGGTCGAGATCGATCTGGAATTCTTCCGCCACCACCTGCGCCACCTTCAGGTGCAGGCCCTGGCCCATTTCCGTGCCGCCATGGTTCATGTGCACGGAACCATCCGTATAGACATGCACCAGCGCGCCTGCCTGGTTCGACTCGGTCTTGGTGAAGGAGATGCCGAATTTCACCGGCGTCAGCGCCAGGCCGCGCTTGACGACACGGCTCTTCGCGTTGAACTCGGTGATCGCCTTGCGGCGACCGGCATAGTCCGCGCTTTCCTCCAGTTCCGCGACGATGCGCTGGATGATGCAGTCCTCGACCTTCTGGTGGTAGGGGGTGAGGTTGCGTGTCCCCTCGACACCCATGGCGTCATAAAAATTCAGCTTGCGGATTTCGAGCGGATCCTTGCCGACGGCAAAGGCCACTTCGTCGATGACGCGTTCCGCGCCCACCATGCCCTGCGGACCGCCGAAACCGCGGAACGCCGTATTCGACACCGTATTGGTGTAGAGCGGCGCCGACTTGGCCAGCACATGCGGGAAGAAATAGGTGTTGTCGCAGTGGAACAGCGCCCGGTCGCCGACCGGCCCCGAAAGGTCCGCCGAAAAACCGGCGCGCAGCGCAAACATATACTCGATGCCGAGAATGCGGCCCTCGTCGTCGAAGCCGACGTCGTAGTCGATGGCGAAATCATGCCGCTTGCCGGTCGCGACCATGTCCTCGTCGCGGTCGAGCCGCACCTTGACGGCGCGGTTCAGCTTCTTGGCAGCGATGGCGGCAATCGCCGCGCACTGGTTCGCCTGGGTTTCCTTGCCGCCAAAACCGCCGCCCATGCGGCGCACCTCGACCGTCACCGCATTGCTCGGCACGCCGAGCGCATGCGCGATCATGTGCTGCGTCTCGCTCGGCCCCTGGGTCGAGCAATAGACGAGAACCTCGTCATCCTCGCCGGGAACGGCAAGCGAGATCTGGCCTTCAAGGTAAAAATGATCCTGCCCGCCAAGCCGCATACGACCCTTGACGCGGCGCGGGGCGCTTTCAAGCGCGGCTGCCGCATCCCCCCGTTTCAGGGTGAGCGGGGTCACGACCTGCCGGTGGGTCTTGACGTCGAGATCCCAGATATCGATATCGGCCGGCAGTTCCTCATAGTCGATCTTTGCCAGCCGCGCGGCCCGGCGGGCCTCTTCACGCGTCTCGGCAATCACGCAGAAGATCGGCTGGCCATGAAACTCGACCTTGCCGTTGGCGAATACCGGGTCGTCGTTCATGTTGGACGGCGAGATGTCATTGACGCCGGGCACGTCCGCATGCGTCAGCACGTCGACGACGCCGGGTGCCGCGCGCACCGCCGAAAGATCGATGGACTTCAGGATGCCATGAGCGACGGTGGAAAGCCCGAGGCCGGCATGCAGCGTGCCCACAGGTTCCGTGATGTCGTCGATATAGACGGCGGTGCCGGCAACATGCTTGTGCGCGGAATCGTGGCGCACGCTGGAATGGACGCCGCCTTCAATCTTTTCAGCCTTGAGATCAGGGGTGTGCTTGTTCATGGCTCACGCAGCCTCGTATCTGGACACCTGAGCGGGTGCATCGCTGGATGTCGTTTCCATAAAGAACCGCAGAAGCAGGTTTTTCGCCACCAGCGCGCGGTATTCGGCGGTGGCACGCATGTCGGTCAGCGGCGCATAGTCTTCCGCGTACTTTTCCATAGCCGCCTCCACCGTCGCTTCCGTCCAAGGCTTGCCTAGGAGCGCTTTTTCGACCGCAAACGCCCGTTTCGGCGTCGCCGCCATGCCGCCATAGGCGATGATGATCGCAGCCACCGTGCCATCGGCGGAAAGCGCCAGACGGAAAGCGCCGAGCGTTGCCGTGATGTCCTCGTCGCGGCGCTTGGTCACCTTGTGGACGGCGAATTTTTCGCCCGCCGCGGGAACCGGCACATGTACGGATTCGACGAATTCGCCGGGCTGGCGGTCCTGCTTGCCATAGGCGATGAAGAAATCCTGGAGCGAGATGGTGCGCCGAACCGTGCCCTTGCGCAAGGTGAGTGTCGCGCCCAGCGCAATCAGGGCCGGCGGCATGTCGCCGATCGGCGAGCCGTTGGCGATGTTGCCGCCGATCGTGCCCATGTTGCGCACCTGCTGGCCGCCGATGCGGTTGATCAGCGGGCCGAGGGCCGGAATGTGCTTCGAGAGCGTGGCGATCGCCTCGCTATAGGTGACACCGGCGCCGATGGAGATCGTACCGTCCGTCACCGCAATGGATTTAAGCTCGTCGAGCCCGGCAATGAAGACCACCGGCGTGATGTCACGCATATGCTTGGTGACCCAGAGGCCGACATCGGTGGAACCGGCGACGATGGTCGCGGTCGGCGACGCCTCCAGAATGGCAGCGAAATCATCGAGGTCGGCCGGCACGACGAACCGGTGCTTGCCCTCGCCCATCTCGACGCGGGCGCCGTCATGCAAGGCTTTCAGGCGCGCGATCATCGTTGCACGCTCCGTGAGAAGCGGGTCCTTCTCCGTGCCGGCATAGCTGGAAATGGCGCGCGCAGCGCGCAGGATCGGCTCGTAGCCGGTGCAACGACAGAGATTGCCCTGCAGCGCCGTCTCGATCTGCTGATCGCTCGGATTGGGCACCTGCATCCACAGCGCATAGAGCGACATAACGAAGCCCGGCGTGCAGAAGCCGCATTGCGAGCCGTGAAAGTCCACCATCGCCTGCTGCACCGGATGCAGCTTTCCGTCCCGGGCAGCGACGTGCTCGACGGTTACGACATGACAGCCATCCAGCGAGCCCATGAAGCGGATGCAGGCATTGACACCCTCATAGACAAGCTGGCCCTCCGGGGTCAGCCGGCCGACCAGCACCGTGCAGGCGCCACAGTCGCCCTCCGCACAGCCTTCCTTGGTGCCCGTGAGCAGGCGGGAGAGGCGCAGCCAGTCGAGCAGCGTGTGGTCCGGCGCGACGTCGCGAAGAACAACGTCCTGGCCATTGAGAATGAAGCGCAGTTCGGAGCGGATTTTTGCGGCGGCCATGGGTTTAGCTCCCGCGATAGGTGGAATAGCTGAAGGGCGAGACGAGCAGCGGCACATGGTAGTGCGCGCCCTCATCGGCAAGACCGAAGCGGATCGGGATGATATCGAGGAACAGCGGGCCATCACCGGTGCGGCCGAGGTAATCGCCGGCATGGAAGCGCAACTCGTAGGTACCCACCTTCATGGTCTCGCCCGAAAGAAGCGGCGCATCGCAGCGGCCGTCATCGTTCGTCTCGGTGGTCTTGATCAGGTGAAACGTCTCGCCCTCGACCCGGTAGAGATCGATGCGCACCCCTTCCGCCGGCTTGCCGCGCGCGGTGTCCAGAACGTGGGTCGTGAGCCGCCCGGCTCCCTGGCGATGAGACTGCATGTTTTCCTCCCGAGCACAGCGCTCCTCCTTCCACTATCTGTCAGGCGCATTCCCCTGAAAAGCGGCAGTATCGTTCGAGACTTTCAAATTTTCCTGAGAAATGGCGCGGGGGATTTTCGGGTTAGACATTTGCCATCGAAAAGCGTTTGGAGGAGCGTCCCATGCGATATTGCCGTGACATGCACGGATACGGAGAGAACCCGCCCAAGGCCGCATGGCCGGGCGAGGCGCGCGTCGCCGTGCAATTCGTGCTCAACTACGAGGAAGGCGGCGAAAACTGCGTGCTGCATGGCGATGCGGCATCCGAAGCCTTCCTGTCGGAAATCGTCGGCGCGGCGCAATGGCCGGGCCAGCGCCACTGGAACATGGAATCGATCTACGAATATGGTGCACGCGCCGGTTTCTGGCGCCTGCAGCGGCTGCTGACGGAAAAGAACGTGCCCGTCACGGTCTACGGTGTCGCCACGGCACTCCAGCGCTCGCCCGCCCAGGTCGCAGCGATGATCGATGCAGGCTGGGAAATCGCCTCGCACGGTCTCAAATGGGTCGAGCACAAGGACATGCCGGCCGAGGAGGAGCGCGCGGCGATCGCCGAGGCGATCCGCCTGCACACGCTCGTCACCGGCGAACGGCCGCGTGGCTGGTATACCGGCCGCTGTTCGGTGAACACGGTCGACCTCGTCGCCGAAGAAGGTGGCTTCGACTACATCTCCGACACCTATTCGGACGACCTGCCCTACTGGTACGAGCACAATGGTCGCCAGCAGCTCATCATTCCCTATACGCTTGACACCAACGACATGCGCTTCGCCACCCCGCAGGGTTTCAACAGCGGCGACCAGTTCTTCAGCTACCTGAAGGATTCTTTCGACGCGCTCTATGCGGAAGGCAAGGCAGGTAGCCCGAAGATGATAAGCATCGGCCTGCATTGCCGCCTGGTTGGCCGGCCGGGTCGCGTCATGGCGCTCGCCCGCTTCATCGACTACGTGCAGAGCCACGACAAGGTCTGGATCGCGCGGCGCGTCGACATTGCCGAGCACTGGGCAAAGACCCATCCGCCGCGGCCCGCTACCGAGCGCCCGTCGCAGATGCCGGAAGCGGCCTTCGTCGACCGCTTCGGCGATATTTTCGAGCATTCCCCCTGGGTCGCCAGACGCGCCTGGGCGGGCGAACTTTCGCCGGCGAACGATACCGCCATCGGCCTTGCCGCAGCGCTGACCTTCCAGTTCCGTGCGGCCAGCGAAGAACAGCGCCTCGGCGTGCTCGTCGCGCACCCGGACCTTGCCGGCAAACTGGCGCAGGCAAAACGTCTGACGGCAAGCTCGACCGACGAACAGGCCTCTGCCGGTCTCGACGCGCTGACCGATGAGGAGCGCACGCGCTTCACCGAGCTGAACACCGACTACGTGAAAAAATTCGGTTTCCCGTTCATCATCGCTGTGCGCGACAACACGAAAGCCAGCATCCTCGCCGCCTTCGAAAAACGCATCGCAAACGACCGCGACACGGAATTCGCCACCGCCTGCAAGCAGGTCGAGCGGATCGCAGTGCTGCGGCTCAAAGCGCTGTTGCCGAGCTGAGCGACGGGCCATGTCGACCGCCGCCCTGCCCGCCTTCGCGCGCGGAACGATCAATCTCGCCTCGGCAGGCCTCGGGGCGAGGGGTCTCTTCGCGACGGACGAGTTCTACGGGCCGCTGTCGCGCATGCTGGCCGACGAGCCTGCCGTCTACCATCCCGGCCGTTACGACGAAAACGGCAAGTGGATGGACGGCTGGGAAACACGCCGGCGACGCGGACCGGGCCACGACCATGCCATCATCGCGCTGGCAAAACCCGGCAGCATCCGCGGCTTCGACGTCGATACGGCCTATTTCACGGGCAACTACCCGACGGCCTGCACCATCGAAGGCTGTTACGCGCCGGATGCGCCGGACGATACGACCGAATGGACGGAACTGCTGCCGGCAAGCCCGCTCGGGCCGGGCGCCCAGCATTTCTTCGACTGCGCTTCGGGCGGGCTCTACAGCCATGTGCGGTTGCGCATCTATCCCGACGGCGGGGTGGCGCGGCTGCGTGTCTATGGACTTCCGGCGCTCGACCCGGCCGAAGGGCCGATCGACCTCGCTTCCGCCCTTTCCGGCGGCCAGGTCGTGGCACTTTCGAACGGGCACTATGGCCATCAGCGCTTGCTCGCACCCGGCCGTGGCGTCAATATGGGTGACGGCTGGGAGACCAGCCGCCGCCGCGAGCCAGGCTACGAATGGATCGTGGTCAAGCTTGGTGCACGAGCGACGGTGGAAAGCATCGTCGTCGATACCGCCCATTTCAAGGGCAACTACCCGGATGCCTGCTCCATGCAGGCCGCCGACCTGACCGGCACGACGGGGGACCTCCCCACCCTTGTCACCGCCGCGTCGATGTTCTGGCAGGAAATCCTGCCCGAGCAGAAATTGGCAGCCGACCGTATCCACACGTTCGACGGCCATCTCGTGAAACAGGCGGGTGCTGTGACGCATGTCCGTCTGAACATCCATCCGGACGGCGGCATCAGCCGTCTGCGCGTTTTTGGCCGAGTGGCCGAGGGAGGAAAGACATGAAGACCATCGAAATCAGAGAACTCACCCGCGAGGCCTTCGCGCCCTTCGGCCAAGTCATCGAGCAGGACGGCGCGCACAATTTCCCGATCAATGCGGGCAAGTGCACGCGCTACCACGACCTCGCCAATATCGAGACGACCGGCGAAAAAGCCCGTCCGATGATCAGCCTGCTGCGCGGCGAACCCTATCCGCTGCCGCTGGAACTGAAGATGGTCGAGCGTCACCCGCTCGGCAGCCAGGCCTTCATTCCGCTCGGCGAAAGCCCGTTCCTCGTCGTCGTCGCCGAGGAAACGGAAAACGGCCCGGCTGAGCCGATCGCCTTCCGCACCGCACCCGGCCAGGGCGTCAATATCGGCCGCAACATCTGGCACGGCATTTTGACGCCGCTCGAAACGGTGTCCGACTTCGCCGTGGTCGACCGTGCCGGCGAGGGCGTGAACCTCGAAGAGCATTTTTACGACGAAACCTTCCTGATCCGCTGATCCATCCACCGGGGACGCGGATCCGCCGGCCCGCCTCCACGGGCCGGCACTTCTTTGCCTTCCTTGACAAATTTTCTTGTCAATGGAATCCTGCGGCATGCTCGACCTCGACATCATCGATACACCGGCCGCCGCGATGCTCGCCCTCGATCCGATCAAGGCGCGCCTGCTTGCCGAGCTTTCGGTTCCCGCCTCCGCGGCCGCCCTTGCCGGCCGGGTCGGCCTGACGCGCCAGAAGGTCAACTATCACCTGAAGGCGCTGGAAGAGCAGAAGCTGGTACAACAGGCCGAGGAGCGCCAATGGGGCGGCATTACCGAGCGCCTGATGGTGGCGACGGCGCGCGCCTATGTCGTCTCCCCCGCAGCACTTGGCCCGCTCGATGCCGATCCTGCCATCCACGGCGACCGGCTCTCCGCCAGCTATCTTCTTGCGCTCGCCGCCCGCATCGTGCGGGAAGTGGGCGCGCTCTGGCGCAGTGCGCGGGCAACGGACAAGCGACTGGCGACCCTCTCCATCGACACGACGATCCGCTTCGCCTCACCGGCCGACCGTTCAGCCTTCACCGCCGATCTGACCCACGCGGTCGCAGCCCTCGCCGCCCGCTACCACGACGATACGACCCCGGGCGGCCGGCCGCACAGGCTGGTGGTCGCCGCCTATCCAGCCCCTCCAGAAACCGAAAGGAAACACGATGCCGACGAAATTTGACGCCAGCGGCAAGCGCTGGGTGGAAATGGAATTTCTCGTGCCCGGCACGCCGGATCAGGTCTGGCAGGCCATGGCGACCGGGCCCGGCAACACCGCCTGGTTCACCCGCGCCGAGATCGAGGAAAGGATCGGTGGCCAACTGACCTTCCAATTCATGCCGGGTGTCGCCTCCGGTGGAACCGTCACGGGTTGGGAGCCACCACACCGCTTCGGCTATGTCGAAGTGGGCTGGGCCGAAAACGCCCCGCCGATCGCCACCGAAATCTCCATCGTCGCCCGCTCCGGCGACCAGTGCCTCGTGCGCATGGTGCATTCCCTGTTCAGCACGACGGGTGACTGGGACGACCAGATGGAGGGCTTCGAATCCGGCTGGCCAGGCTTCATCGAGGTGTTGCGGATCTACCTCGCGCACCATGCGAGCCACAATGCCAGTTCGTTCCAGCTCACAGCGGAGACGAAGGGCGACGCCCTCGTCGTCTGGCGCAAGCTGCTCGACGGGCTCGGCCACGAAACGGCCGATGTCGGTGAGAACTGGACCGTCGAAGCCGGCGAAACATGTTTCGGCGAGATTGTTTCCGTGCGGCAGGACGCGGCGCAGCGCTACGTGCTGATGCATATCCACGGAGAAGTGCCGGGCGTCGGCCTGTTCGGCATCTATGGTGCTGGCGAGACGATCCGGCTCAGCGTCTGCCGCTTCTTCTACGGACCGAAGGCCGACGAGACCGCCGCGGCGAGCGAGCCGCAATGGCAGGCCTGGCTCGACGGCATTGCCAAGCCCTGAAACGAAAACGGGCCGCGCTCACTGCGCGGCCCGTTCCTTTATGGCAAACTTCCTATTCCGCGAAGAAAGCGAAGCGGATGACGAAGAGCACCGCGACGATCGCCGTCGCCGGATGGATCTGCTTCCACTTGCCGGTGAACAGCTTCAGCACGACATAGCTGATGAAGCCGAAGGCAAGACCGTTGGCGATCGAATAGGTGAAGGGCATGGCGAGCGCGGTGAGCGCTGCCGGGGCCGCTTCCGTCAGGTCTTCCCATTCGACTTCCGTCAGTTCCCGCATCATCAGGCCGGCCACGTAGAGCAGCGCCGGTGCCGTTGCATAGGTCGGCACGGAGCCGGCAAGCGGCGAGATGAAGAGGGCGGCGAGGAACAGGATGGCGACGGTGAAGGCGGTGAGGCCCGTGCGCCCGCCGGCCTGTACGCCGGATGCGCTTTCGACGTAAGCCGTGGTGCTGCTCGTACCGATCAGCGAACCGGCGACGATCGCCGTGCTGTCGGCGAGAAGCGCGCGGCCGAGGCGGCTCTTCTTACCTTCCTGGATGAGATTGGCGCGCTTGGCGACGCCGATCAGCGTGCCGGTGGCGTCGAACACTTCGACGAGCACGAAGACCAGGATGACATGCAGCAGGCCGCCATGCAGCGCGCCCATGATGTCGAGCTGCAGGAAGGTCGGCATGATCGACGGCGGTGCGGAGACGACACCCTGGAACTGGCTGACGCCGGTGATCCAGGAGAGGATCGTCACGGCGAGAATACCGATCAGGATCGCACCCTTGACCCGCAGCGCATCGAGCACGGCGATGATGAAGAAGCCGAGGATGGCCAGCAGCGGACCGGTCTCCTTGAGGCTGCCGAGGCCGACGAGCGTTGCCGGGTTGTCGACGACGATGCCGGCATTCTTCAGCGCGATGATGCCGAGGAAGAGGCCGATACCGGAAGCGATGGCGCTACGCAGCGAATGCGGAATGCCTTCGATCAGCCAGCTGCGCACCCCGGTCACCGTCAGGATGACGAAGATGAGGCCGGAAATGAACACCGCACCCAGCGCCTGCTGCCAGGTGAAGCCGAGGGCCGCGACGACGGTGAAGGCGAAGAAGGCGTTGAGGCCCATGCCAGGCGCCATGCCGATCGGCCAGTTGGCGACAAGCGCCATGACCAGCGAGCCGAGGGCCGCGGCCAGACAGGTCGCGACGAAGACGGCATCCCGGTCCATGCCCGTCGTCGACAGGATGTCCGGGTTGACGAAGATGATATAGGACATGGTGAGGAAGGTCGTGAGACCCGCGATCACCTCTGTGCGCACGGTGGTACCGTGCTCACTCAGCTTGAAAAGCCGTTCAAACATGTTTTCTCCCCCTGGCGCGCCAGCGGCTGCGCCGTGCGAAACTTCCGGGTCAAAGCTCCTCCAGCCACCCGGCCCCGACCGACGCTTCGCGCTGCGAACCGTCGCCCACGCGGATTTCCCGCGCCCGCGCGCCGCTGTCCGCCGGAAGCCGGCCGCGGTTGATCACAGTTTCGTTATAATGCTTGTTTGAGCGGAATTTTGCCAGCCGGGCATTTCCCCGAATTTTAGCGAAACTCTTTCATGATTCTTCCGATGGGAAGCACACTTTGCCTGATCCGCAGACGGCCTGCGTCACTCGCAGACGTCGACCCACGCACCCTGAACAAGCCCCACCAGGCGCTCCGGCGCAATGCGCACAGCCGCATTCGTGGCACCGGCGGCCGGGACGACCTCGTCGAAAGGCCGAAGCGACACATCGCAATAGACCGGCACGGGCGAAGGCAGACCGAACGGACACACACCGCCGACCGGGTGGGAGGTCACGGCCAGTACCTGTTCCGCATCGAGCATGCGGGGTTTTGCCGCAAAACGATCCTTGAATTTCCGGTTTGAGAGACGCGCCGTGCCGGCTGCGACCAGCAGGACGATCTCCTCGCCGACCCGCAGGCAGATCGTCTTGGCGATCTGCTCCGGTGCCACCCCATGTGCCTCGGCGGCCAGCGTCACGGTCGCCGAGCTCTGCTCGGTGACGAGCACCGCGATATCGGGGGCGTGTTCTGAAAAGAAAGTGCGGACGGATTCGAGCGACATGGTATTTTCATAACCAGTGACACCGCCGTTGCGCAAGAGGGAGCTTGCAAAGCGGTTGCAGGCTATGTTTGGTTCCGCCCAGCCGGAACGCAAAAAGCCCTCCTTGCGGGAGGGCTTTGTTTGATTTGGTTGCGGGGGCAGGATTTGAACCTGCGGCCTTCAGGTTATGAGCCTGACGAGCTACCGGG